>JAJYTJ010000057.1 GCA_021793115.1 Actinomycetes bacterium
AGGACCACCAGCCACCGACCCACCCTGCGAGGGCTGCGGATGCCAAACGCGAGGCGCGCCGCGGCACGAGGGCGGCAGTTGTCGTCGACGGCAGTACGCGAACAGGCATCGTGAAGGGGTGCCGGGAGGCACGATGGCGCCCGTGAGTCTTGCAACAGCTCGCCTCCGTCTGAGGGCGTTCAAGGAGGACGACTTCGGCTGGCTGCACCCGATCGCGTCGAACCTGGCGGTGACACAGTTCACGGACTGGGGCCCGAACACCGCCGAGGACACCGAGGAGTTCCTGCGCGGGGCCGTGACCATGGGCGGCGACCCGAACGGCTTCCTGTGGGCGGCGACCCTGCAGGACGGCACAGGCATCGGCTCGGCTGGCCTGACCCGGGTCAGTGTGCGGGACCGTCGCGCGTCGTTCGGCTACATGCTGGACCCCGCGCACTGGGGCCGCGGGTACGCGACGGAAGTCGCAGTGGCAGTGCGTGACTTCGCGTTCGACAAGCTCGGCGTGCATCGGCTCGAGGCCACCTGCCACCCCGACAACTCTGCGTCCGCCCGAGTGCTGGCGAAGGCCGGCCTGCAACTCGAAGGTCATATGCGGGACCACCTGCTCATGCGCGGCGCATGGCGTGACAGCCTGCTCTACGCCGTCCTCGACAGCGACCCACGGCTCCATCCGGCCTGACCCGGATGCAACCGTGCGGACCCGGCCGGTGACGTCGCGATCTCGATGAGCCGACTGGGCCCGTAGGGTCGGCGCCGAGCCCAGCAGTGCCCCGACGCGCCCGGAACAGCTCGTCCAACCACTGCAGGCCGGGGCGGGACGGCGTGACCCGGCAGCGGCGCGCGGCCTCGTTCCCCAAGGGCCCGGGCCCGCTCAGGTCGGTGCGTCGGCCTGCCGACATAGCGGCCATGGGGGCAACACACATCGACGACGCACTCGACCGCCTACTCACCGCGTACGACCGCGCCGGCCTTAAGCCGATCCGCCCGGCGCCCCGCGATGTCGAGAAGCACCTGACCCGCATCCGAGCGGAGATCGCACCGTTGCGACTGCCCGACGAGGTCTACCGCTTCTGGCGCCGGGTCGACCCCCACACGATCACCGTCGCGCCCCACCCGCAGCCCACGAATCCCGAGTTCGCCCTGTCAGCATGGCGCAACCACGTCGAGACTCGGCCCTTGCTGTACCCGCGGATGGGGTTCCCGGTCTGCTACGAGTCGCACTGCTTCTTGATGGTCGAGCTCGAGGACGGCCGTGGCTCCGGTGGTCCGTTGCTGTCGTACCAGTACGCCGGTGGCGACGGCTTCCGCGTGGCGTTCGCCTCGCTCGCCGAGTACGTCGACCTGCTGGCGATGATGATCGACGCCCGCGAGTTTCACTACGTGCACCACGAGGGTCAGTCGTGGCCGGTGTTCGACCACGACGGCGACTGGGATCTGGCGTGCGAGGCGCGACTCGCCGCGACCGGCGCGCTCGGACGCCTCGGCATGGGCCGCCGCTTCGGCGACCTCCCGGCCGCCTGGCCGGTGCACTGGCTGGCCGCCGAAGGGCTGCCCGACGAGACGCCGCGGGGTGCGACCACGACGATCGCGGAACTCACCCGGCTGGCCGCCACAGGTGCCGAGGCGACCGGCACGATCCGTGTCCACCTCGGCCGGTCGACGTACTCCGCCACGGGAGCCCGGTGGGAGGTCGACGATGCCACCGGCACCTTGCACCTGTGGTGCCCCTCCGCGGTCATGACGTACGCGCAGGGCGGCGCGCGGGAGTTCGAGATCGACGTCGTCGTGCACCCACCCGCCCCGAACCCCGGCGCGCCGGCGGGCTGGGAGCAGGCCAACGAGATCCAGGCCCGCGCCGCGGCGTACGACATCGCCGGCGCCCAGGCGGCGGCTGTCGAGTTCTACCGCGAGATGTTCGAGAGCCAGGCGCAGGCTGAGGCCAGGGCGATCAGACCGCTCGGCTAACTCACGACGCCTGGTCGTCCGCATCGAGACAGGGCACGGCTACCAGTGCCAGCCGCGCGGCAGAACCTCACTGTTGCGCGCCGCTCCCTGGACGTGGCGGTGCGGCACAGGGGCCTGGCTCGAGCGGGTGGCCGTGGGAGCGGCCGCGCAAGCCCACCACGGCGCTTGGAACAACTCGCACGACCACCTAACAGGCCGGGACGGGGCGACGCGGCAATGCGACGTCGGCACTCTTACTGCGAAGCGATGGTGCCAGCGGCAAGCAGGCCCCGGATGAGGAACGCCAGGTGCTCGTTCGTCTCCCGTGTCGCGGCGAGCTGCTGCTCCGCGAGACTTCGGAAGGCCACGGCAGACGCGGCATCTCTCCCCGGGCGCATCGGAATGTCATCAGGTACGTGGTGTGGCCCGGGCTGATCCAGCCTTCTCTGTGCCTTCGCAGGCAGGCACCACGCGCGGCGCGCTGGCAGGAGGTTGGCGGACCCACCAGGAGGGGTCGCGGGGCCTGCCAGGGGACGGATCAGTGGAAGTAGTCCCACCCTCCACCTGCGCGAACTCGGTGTTCGCTGTCGACCGACACATGAATATGGTCGGACTCTGGCCACCCGGCCTCGCGGAACGCGCTGCAGACCTCGGCACGCAGGGCGAGCAGCCAGTCGTAGTCGATGGAGGTCGGACGCATCGATGGAGGCAACGCCGGGGTGATGCTCAACCAGGCCGGCAGATCGGCGTCGGGCCGCCCCTCGAGAAGCAGCCACACGACGAGGTGATTTGGGTCCAGCGTCACGGCGCCGTAGTGGAAGACCGCGGCAACGCGAAGCCCGTCGTAGGTACGCCCCGTCAGCCTCCGGGACAGACGTCGGACGACCTGGTTGGTCAGCCGACGGTTGCCGGGAAACGGGTCACGACTCCTCACGCCCGTGCGCGTGCCACGCCGCATCGGATCCGAGGCGCGTTCGGGGAAGGTGCCTATCCATGTCGCTGCAGTAGCCTGGCGGGGTGCTCGAGCGTCCTGTGGCCGGGCTCGACTACCCCGGGAAGCTCGCTGACCTGCGCTCGTGGTTCGGCGACGATGCCGAGTGCTTGGACTACCTGGACTGGCTGCGGTGGGGTCAGGGGTGGTGCTGCCCCAGTTGCGGGAGTGTCACTGGCTGGAGGACGCGTGACGGCCGGTACGTGTGCGGCGGCTGCCGCAGGCGGGCGAGCGTGACCGCGGGCACCATCTTCCACGGCACCCGCACCCCGCTGACGGTGTGGTTCGAGGCTGCCTGGCTGGTTTCCACGAGCAAGGCCGGCACGAGTGCCCTGAACCTCAAGCGCGTGCTTGGCCTGGGCTCCTACCAGACCGCGTGGACGATGCTGCACCGCTACCGCACCGTGATGGTCGACCCAGGCCGGGCCAAGCTGTCAGGCATCGTCGAGGTCGACGAGACCTTCGTGGGTGGCAAGAACAAGCCCGGCAAGCCCGGCCGCGGTGCCGCCGGCAAGACTCTCGTCGTCGGTGCCGTCGAGCGCCGCGGCGCCCGGTTCGGCCGCGCCCGGCTGGCCGTCATCGGCAACGCCAAGAGCCCCACCCTGCAAGCGTTCCTGCAGGACAGCATCGAACCGGGCTCAACGGTGCGCACAGACGGCCTGGGCAGCTACGTCAGCGCCGTTCCCGCGGCCGGGATGGTGCACGAGCCGGTCAACGTCAAGCGTTCCGGCGTGCAAGCCCATCAGCTGCTGCCTGGCATCCACCTGCTGTTCTCCTTGCTCAAGCGATGGCTGGCCGGCACGCATCAGTCCGCATTCGACACCGACCATCTGCCGGCCTACCTCGACGAGTTCATCTTCCGGTTCAACCGGCGCGGCAGCAGGCAGCGCGGCCTGGTGTTCTTCCGACTGCTCGAGGCCGCGGTCGCCGGAGACCCTGTCACCTACCGCGACATCGTCGCCAACCCCGCCCCGACCGGCGTAGGGACGCCGCCCGCAGGAGCTCGCGCATGGCCCGGGACCCTTGCGCGCCCACCGGCACACCGACCCTGGCGGGCGCTCCGCACCTGACCTGAGGGTCTCTTCGCTCCGAGCCAGACCTGGAACGCCCCCTGACAAGGTGGCGAGGGGTCAGTGCCAGGCGGTGACGGTTGCCGACGTTGGGTTGCCGCCCGGGGAGGTGGAGTAGACCGCGAATGAGATCACGTGGCCCTCGACGACGTCGTAGTGGGTCCAGTCGTTCGCGGATGAGGGCGTCAGCACGCGCCATCGAACATCGCCGGTCGCCGCGTCGAGCGTGACGAAACCGTGGGTTGCCCCATCGGAGTAGTCCATCGACACCGTGACGCTGTCGCCGTCGGTGAACGCAGCGGTGGCGGACAGGCCACTACTGTCGCCCAGGTCGGTCGCGGTCGGCGTCCGATCCCTGGTGGTGCTCGTCGACTCGAGGAAGCTTGTCGGGTCCATCCAGAGCGTCTTGCCGGTAGCCAGGTCGATCCCCGCGACCCCAAAGCCGATCACGACGATGGCGACCCGGCTGGTGCGCGCCAGGACGCCCGTGACGGGCAGCGTGCTGGTCCACAGCGGTGAACCCGCTCGGTCGCGTGCGCGGAAGGTTGAGTCGCTGGCGGCGATGAGGACGACGTCCGGGTGGGTGCCGTCGGTCGCCAGTGGCGACAGCACACGCTCGGGGAAGCGTGTGGTGGTCCCATCCGGCTGAATGAGCATCTGCGTCTGGCTGCCGACGGCGGTGTCGGTGTCGTAGCGGAGCACGCCACCGTCGGCGTACGGCTGCCACACCGAGACCGCGGCCTTCGGCGAGGCCGGGTCTACCGGGTCCCCGGTGGCCGTGAAGGTCTCCTGGATGCCGCAGCCCAGGACCACCACCAACGACGCCGGCGTGCTGATGCCGAGGCTCGTGGCGTCGAATGTCGCCTGGTTGTTGGAGTCCATGACGATCGTGCCGCAGCCGCTGGCGTTCGCGACGGGCGTGAACGTCAGGGTGCGCTCCCATCGTGGCGCCCCGGTCGCCGCGTCCTCGAGCCGTACGACAGCGTCCTGCCCGGCGGTCACCGAGCCCTCGACGTGGAGAAACCCGCCTGACCCGGTCGTCCCGTCGCCGGTCACGCCGCCAACGACGTGCGCATCGGGCGGTGGAGGCGTCGGGCCGGTGCGACGGACGGTCACAAGGTCCCCGGCGGCGGTCGGGGCGGCTGCGGTGACGTCCTGGTCGAGCACCCGCGTCACAGATGCACCGTTCGTCTGGATCACTGTGACGATTCGCCGACCGTCCGGCTGGGTGGCCACACACACCAGAGGGTCAACCACCGGGGGGCTCTGCGTACCTGGCAGCACCGGCCCGCAGCTGGCGGTCTCGTCCACCTGGGCCTGCCAACGTTCGGTCCCGGTGCCGACGTCCAGCCCGTGCAGCACGCCTCCGCGCTGCACCACGACCAGCCCGGGCATGAACGCAGGGAAGTGCCAGGCATCGACCGGCGCTGTCCATGCCGCGGATACCGGCCGGGCCAACGACAGCACCCCGCCCGGCGCGGACAGCAGGGTCGCGCGGTGTTGGCGCGCCTCGGTCTCCGTCGTCGCACCCCAGGTCGAGGCCGCCAGGAAGACGACGAGACCAGCCGCGATGCCGGCACGCACGCGCCCGAACCGAGCTCGCGCGGTGCCTCCGCCCGCCGGCTCGTCGTCGCGGGGTTCGCCGGCTCCAAGAGCGTCGTCGTCGACGCCGACGTCGCCGAACACCCCGAGGTCGACACCGACCACCCGGTTCGCGCGCCCCCTTGCCACGGTTGCACCCTAGCCGCGGCAAGGGTCAGCAAAGGGGCTGATTCGCAGGCAGTGGCCGTGCCCTGCCCAGTCGAAGCCACGGATCCGGCTACTGCAACGACATGGATAGGCACTATCGTCAAAGCCCGAGAGATCGGCGACACGGACTCGCGGGTGCCGGGTCGTTTGACCTCGCGGGCCGGGTTGTGGTCGATGAACCGTGCCCGGCGGGCGCCGTCCAGCAGCCGGGACAGGATCGCAAGCGCGTCGTTCTTGGCGGAGGCGCCGCCGGGCCAGGCGACCATCGCGGCCTCGATCATCGGGGAGGTGATGTCCTCCAGCCGACACCGGCCCAGGCTCGGGCGCACCCGTAGCCGCCAGCCGACGTCGTAGCAGCGTGCGGTGGCGGGGCGCACCGAGGCCTCGATGGCGGGCCAGTACTGCTGGTGCCACTGGGTCAGGGTCATCGACCCGTTGGGGTTGCGTCCGGCGACCATCTTGGCCAGCTCACGTTTGGCCTCGGCCAGGGTCAGGAACATGCGGGAGCGTTCGGTCGCGCCGCCCTCCACGCTGGGGCCGACGACGCGGATCTGGTAGCGCTGCCGGTCGGCGCGCCAGCGGATGCCCTCCGGCAGTGGACGGCCGGTGCGGGGGTCGATCCGTGCCGGGGCATCCTTGCCAGGTCGCCCGGCCATCAGGGCTCGGTCCCGCCGCAGGCCAGCAGGTCGTCGATGGTGTCGGCCCGCCACAGCAGGTGCTTGCCCATGTGGGCGTCGGGTTCGGGCACCAGGCCGTCGCGGCGCAGCTTGTCGAACGTCGAGACCGGCACCCGGCAGCGCGCCGCCGCCTCGGCCCGGCTCAGGTACTCCGCGTGCAGGCCGGCCAGCTGCAGCGTCTGCTCGAGGTCCTCGGTCGGGTAGGTGGTCACGGGGGTTCTCCTTCATCGGGTGGTGCCGGAGAGCTCGACCACCGGACCAGCAGGACCCTGGCCGGGCACGGTTGTCGAGGGGCTCAGCGGGATCTGTGGACGCGGGTCGGGATCCCACCCGGGCTGTGGACGGCTCACAGCGAGCGGGACCGGCTGGTCGGGGTGGTACTTGGCCCACGTCTCGGTCGCGGTGGTGGGGATCCGGTTGGTCGCAAGCACCGCGCGGAGCACCTCGTCGGGGTCGCGGCGTACGGGGGTCCCGGGCGGGCAGTCGGGGTCCAGCGGCGTGGTGGGGATGTAGAGCTGGTTGTGCTCGCGGCCGCGGCTCACGGCGACGTACAGGTCCTCCCGCGCCATCGCCGAGGTGACGACGGTGCGGGTGACGTCGACGGTCGCGCCCTGCGCGCGGGTCGTGGTGGTGGCGTAGCCGAGCTCGACGTGCTGGCGCACATAGTCGCCAGCCAGGTGCACGACGGATCCGTTGCTGCGGCTCGGCGCCGCGGGGGCGACGACGAGCGATCCGTCGGGACCGGTCTGAACCACGTCCCACAGGTCGCCGTTGCGGACGAACCCGCCCGGGAGTACGCACGTGCCGGTCGTTGCGCCGGGTCACGACGCGGTCACCGACGGTCGCGGTCGCGCCGTCAGCCAGGAGAGTGCCGCCGTCGCGTCCAGCGCGGCCAGCCAAGATAGCGATCTGGTGGGCGCGGGTGTTCAGTTCGTGCACGGTGCGGGTGTCGGCGGCTTGCAGCAGGACGACCTTGCCGGCGGTGGTGTCGTCGGCCGCGGCGGCGACGGCCTGGTCGAGCAGGGTGTCGGGGTCACCACGGCTGATGCGCCCGGCGATCCGATAGGCGTCGATCGCCCGTGGGTCGCCCATGCGGATGCGCAGGGTGGCGGTGGCCTCCCAGGGCTGGGTGAAGCGGTGCAGGGTGGTCAGCTGGGCGGTCAGGTGCTGGTGGGCAAGCATCCCGAACCCGCCGCCGGGCCCGATGGCTGGCTTCTGGGCGGGGTCGCCGACCAGCACCACCTTGGCGCCGGCGTCGCCGGCTTGGTGCAGGACTGCGGCCAGGGTCGGGGTGTCGGCCAGGGAGGCCTCGTCGAGCACGACGATCTGCCCACGGTGCAGGCTCCACGCCTGAATCTCGGCCTCGATCTCCGCGAGCCGGCCGCCGATCGTTCGACTCGGGGCCGGGCTCAGCGCGACGCGCACCGTCAGGTCGCGGGCTTCATGGCGGCGGGACTGGTTGCGGCTGGTCTCGAAGAGCCATTTGGCGGTGGTCTCGGCGCGCACACCCAGCCCGTCGCCCAGCACACGGGCGGCGGTCGCCGACGGCGCCAGCGCGATCGTCGGCTGCCCGTACAACTCGGTCCACGCCTGCACGACGGTTCGCAGAGTGGTCGTCTTGCCGGACCCGGCCGGCCCGACCAGGGTGTCCACGACCCGGCCCGAGCCGAGCACCGCCGCGGCGGCCGCCCGCTGGTCACCGCTCAGCGACGGGCTGGCGTCCAGGAGCCGGTCGACCATGGTGGCCGGCGGCGTCCCGAACGGCAGGGTCTCGGCTGCGACGTCGAGCAGGTCGTGTTCGGCGGCCAGGATCGCGGGGGTGGTGAACCGTTCCTCCCCGATGCGGCGCACGGCGCCGTCGTCCAGCCGCACGCACCGGCTGGCGGCGGCGGTCACGAGCTGGCCAACCAGCCGGATCCGCTCGGCCGGTGAGCTCATCGGCAGCAGCCGGGTGGCGCGGGCGGCGGCCGCGGTCAGGTTCCAGGTCGTGAACGTCGCCGCCCGGCCCTGCACGTCGGCCACGACGGTGGCCACCAGCGCCGCCCGGACCTCGTCGGCGACGTCGTGGGCGTGCAGGGGCCGGGTGTAGTCGCGCAGCAGGGCCGCGGCGGCCAGATCATGCGGCTGGCGGCCGGTCAGGGCGCGGGCCCGGTTGGCCCAGTCCTCGAACAGCTCCCCCACGGGCCGCAGCACCTTCTGCGGGCGGGTGGAGCGGGTCAGGTGCTGGCGGGCCTTGGTCACCTCCAACGGGGTTGGGACCCGGCCATGGGCGGCGACGAACCGGGTCTCCCACGCCTGTTGGGCGGCGTCGACCTGGGCGGTGCGGCGGGAGAACTCGCCCAGCAGCTCGTCGGGCAGCCCGACCAGTGCCAGGGTCGGGTTGTGCCGCTCGCCGCGCTCGCGCAGCTGCCAGCGCACGGGCAGGCGACGGGTCAGCTCGTCGGCCAGCAGCCCGTCGTACAGCTCGCTGACCGCGACCGTCGCCGCCAACACCGTGCGCCCGTCCAGACTGCGCCAGGCCCCGTCGGGGCCTTGGACCTTGTTGGCGATCACCAGGTGGGTGTGCAGGTTCGGGTCGTTCAGCCGGGAGTCGACATGCTCGAACCCGACCGCGACCAACCCGCCCGTCCTGACCTGCCGGCGCCCGGCGGCGCCGAGGCGGGTGCGCACCACCGTGTCCTCCACGAAGTCCAGGGCCTGGGCCAGGGCGGCGCGGTGGGCGGCCACGACGGCGGTGCGCGTCGGCTCGTCGCCCAACGCCCACAACACCGACGCCGACTTCGGCACCGTGAACACCAGGTCAAACCCCGCGACCGTCGACCCACCACCCGACCGCTCCGCGAACCCGACACCGAGGGGTTCGCCGCCGATGGGGTCGCAGCCGTCGCGGAACAGCCGGGTCATCGCCTCGGGGGTTACCAGGTCGCCGGGCTGCAGGTCACCGGCCAAGCCGGCCAGGCCGTGGCCGTACCAGCGGCCCGGCGACATGCCCGACGCCGCGTAGTAGTCCGCCAACTCCTGCTCACGGGCCAGCTCCACATCACCGGCGGCGACCTGCCGCGACAGGTACTGATACCCATCCCCGACCCGCAACACCTTCGTCGCTAACACCCCCACCCACCCCCCGAAGCCGGAGCCGCAGGACCGCGGCCCTCCGACAACAGGGAGGCGAACGGGGACCCAACACGCGACGAGAAGCTCGGCGTGCGCAGTCGCGTGGAGCCGGGCGCCGGGCAATCCGGGCGCAGTGTGACGCCTGAGACGGTCCTCGGGGCCAATAGACAAGCCGATGACGCCTGCGCGCCCGCGAGGTGTCTAGTCGCCCGCTGCATGACGCCGCCCGGCGCGCCTGATAGCGGAGGAGTCCATACCAACAGGTGTGCAGCGCCCGTCGAACACGCGACGGGACCGCCCAAGCCCACGGCCATGCGCACCACCGAATCCGCCGAGACCACGTGACTGTCACCGCTCTCGGCCACCGCGCCTACTGGCGGGCCTGCCGTATCGAAGGCGGGCTTTGTTCGGGCGTTGCGCGGTCAGCGGGTGCGTTCGGCGATGTAGGTGTTCCAGCTGCGGTTGGTCAGTGCGGCCCAACGCACGGCGGTGTGCTCGTCGATGCCGAGCATGTCGGCCAGGAGTGGGGTGGGGATCTGCGTGGCGAGCTGGAACTGGGCGGCCTTGCGGTTGTCGTAGGGCTTGATCCCGCGTTCGACGAGCTGGGAGCGGACGTTCTCGGTGGCCAGGGGTCGGCCGGGGATGCCGCCGGGGAACAGCCAGCCGTTGTCGCGTGAGGCGTAGGAGGCCTGCCCGCGGCGTTGCAGGTGCTCGGTGATGATTGCGGCCAGGGGGTCGGGCATCTGGATCGGGGTGCGCTCGAAGGTGACGAAGATCGTTCCGTCGCCTCGTTGGTCGATCTGGTTGGTGCGCATCTGGCAGATGTGTGCCAGGGGCTGGGCGAACAGCAGCATGAACAGTCCGGCGATGCGGGTGTAGTGGCGGATCGTGTCGTCGTGCAGCAGCAGCTGGACGTGTGCCCAGCGTTCGGCGTCGCTGACGGTCACCGTCGGCCAGGCGCGTGTCTTGGTGTCCGGGATGGTGATCTGGGTGTTGCGGCCGGTGTCGCGGACCCAGCGCAGGAAGCTGCCGGCCGGGCAGCGGTGGGTGGTCCAGTAGCGCTCGAGTCCGGCCTGGTCGAGGTCGGCCACGGTGGTGGCGTGCTCGGTGCACCAGGTCAGGAACTGGGTCGCGGCGATGATGTTCCAGCGGGCGTTGTTCACGGTGGTGTTGGTCAGCGTGCCGGCCTGGGCCCGTCGGCGCAGGCGGCGCATGACGTGCCAGCGGGCGTAGCGCTGGACGAGGTCGGCGTGCTCGCGCGGTAATGGGCCGATCAGGTTGGCCAGCCAGGGGACCATCCGCTCGATGCGTGGTTCGTACTCGGGCAGCACGCCGAGCGCGGCCAGTAGGTCGCGCAGGTAGTTGTGCGCCTTGTCGGTCGGCAATGCGGCGAACGCCTCGTGGCTGATCGGGACCTCGCCGCGGGCCATCTGGCCGAGCAGGCGCGGGCCGGCCCCGGGCGGGCGGCGCAGCCAGTACATCGTCGAGCGTGGCCGTTCGGCGCCCATGAGGGCGTCGAAGACCGGTTGCAGCCGGGTGTGGATCTGGCCGGTGGCCGGGTCGGTGAGCAGGTCAGTCAGCCGTTGGCGCAGGTAGCAGCGGGCGCACCGGGTCGCCGAGTACGGGTGGTCCTCGCGGCCGCACTGTGTGCAGGCGAACGGGGACGGGTCGATCCCGGCGCAGGCGGCGCAGACGCGCAGATCATCGAGCAGGATCCCGACCGCGCGCACCGTCCCACAGATCGGGCAGGGGCTGTGGTGGTAGCGGGGACGGCTGACGCACCACAGGCACAGCTGCTCGGCGCCGACCCGCACCCAGGTGCGAGCATCGCCGCCGCACCACGAGCACACCTTGCCCGTGCTGCTCACTTCGCGTCGTGGGGGCGGCGCACGACGGCGCGCACCGGGCGCAGCGCGCCGACCTTCGGGCCCGCCTGCCCGGTGGCGGTGCGCTTGGCGGGGGTAGCCGCCACGACCGGGACGATCAGGTCGTTGGGGGTGCAGCCCAGTGCGTCGCACAACGCTACGAGCACGTCGGTGTTCAGTCGCTGCGGGGTGCGGGTGACCAGCCGGTAGACGTGCTCGCGGGTCAGGTGGATGTCGCGTTCGGCCAGCAGCGGCACCAGCTCGCTGGTCTGGAACATCCCCCGGTCGGCCATCACCGCCCGCAGGTTCCACTGCATCGACACGTGCCTCATGGTCGGCTCCCGTCCTCCTGGTCGGTCGGTTGATAGACGCGCGCCAGCGCGGCCTGCAAGGTCTTGTTCTTGAAGTCGTTGGACACCGACGTGTAGATCGCGGTGGTCGAGGCGTAGGCGTGCCCGACCTGCTCGGTGACGAACCGCTCGGGGTAGCCGAACTCGATCAGGTGCGTGACATACGAGTGACGCAGACAGTGCAGCGACAGCCCGGCATCCAGCCCGAGATCGGCGCGCGCCTGGGCGAACATCTCGTCGATGTGACGCACCGAGACCCGCGTGGCCCGCTCGGTCAGCCACAGCGCCGGATGCTCGCTCACGCCGAACAGCGGGCGGGCCGCCTCGACCCACTGGCGCAGCCCGGCCACCACCCAGTCGAACTCCGGCACGGCCAGCACGGTGCGTCGCCGCGGCAGGCCACCGGCCACGGCCTTGCCGAACCGCACGTGCACCGACCCGTAGCCGCCCCACTGCCGCACCGCCGGGTTGACTCGCAGGTCGGCCACGTCCAACCGGGCCAGCTCGTTGCGCCGCAACCCGAACGCGTAGCAGGTCTTGATCATCAGCCCGTCGCGCAGCGCCGCCAGCGAGCCCTTCTTACCCGCCCGCGCGATCGTCGCGACCCGCTCGTCCAGGTGGTCGAACAGCCGCTGCAGCTCGTCGTAGGTCAGCGGACGACGAGCCGGCCTGCCCTCGTACTCGTTCAGGTGCGCGACGGTGTTCCACTCATGGCAGATCTGCGTCGGCACCTGCCCGAACCGGTCCCGGCACTCGGTCAACCACTCGTAGCGGGCATCGGTGACGTAGTCGCAGAACATCCGCAGCGTCAGGTGGTAGCCACGCACCGTGCCGATCGCCAGCCGGTCGCGGCCCGAGGTCAACGAGACCGTGAAGTCCTCCACGTCACCGGCCAGCCACGCCCACGGATACCCGTCGGCGAACTGCGCGAACCGCCGCAGCAGCCGCTCCCGATCCCCGATCGTCGCCTCGGACAGCTGACGCGATCGCTGCTGACGGCCCCAGCCGGCCAGCATCGCCTCGAACACCGCCGCCGGCTCGTTCAGATGCACGACGCCCGGCGCCAACGCCAACCGCGCCGAACCCGGCAGATCCGCCGCCACCACACCACCCGCCTGTTACCAACAACATCACGTTGTGACATCTACCGTAACAGGATCGGAGACGCCTCAGGTCAGACCGCCACCCCCTCACCGACCCCGGGACAACGAATCGCCAGGTCGCCCCCAGCCTGTGACATCTGCCGCGATAAAGCCCGCAGCGCACGACCGTGCAAGACGAGTCCGGCGAGGCGGCGAGGCGGCGAGGCGGCGAGGCGGCGAGGCGGCGAGGCGGCGAGGCGGAGAGGCGGCGAGGCGGCGAGGCGGAGAGGCGGAGAGGCGGAGAGGCGGAGAGGCGGAGAGGCGGAGAGGCGGAGAGGCGGAGAGGCGGAGAGGCGGAGAGGCGGAGAGGCGGAGAGACCCCGCCCTGGCCGGCGTCGAGCTGCTCATCTTCGCCCGCAAGGAGGTCACCACCCGTGGGTGCTGGTGACCCGAACCAACAAGAGCACCGGGCACTCGGAGGCGGCCGAGATCGACGTCGACCGGCTCCTCGAGGCGTCCGGCGTGTGGTCCGGCCAAGAGCAGCGACTCGTCCGCCTCGGCGCCTGCCTGCTCGGCGGACCGGCCGTCGACCTTGGCGACGAGCTGGCCGGGCTCGACACCGACGAACTCGACATGGTCCTGGCCTGCCTCGCCCTCGCCGGCGGCATCCCGCTCCTGCACCCGTTGCCGAACTAGCTCCCGGTCGGCCGCGACACGGCCAACCGAACTGGGCGTTCGTCCAGGTCAGAGGCCCGAACTGGACAACGAGACCTGACCAAAGTCCCATGCGCTCCTGCTTGGGCTGGATGTCGCCTGGGCTTGCGCGCGGCACGGGACCCGCGACACAGAGGGGGCTTCAGGGGGGATTGGTCGACGCTCCGGTCGACCGCCGCGCGAGGTCAGGTGACGTTCGAGCGTCGCCGCAGGACCGCCAGCGCGACCCTGGACGCGGCGCTCGGATCGTCGAGACGAGCAGGCACCTTCCTGATTGGAGCTCGTGCTGTGCGACGGTTGTATGGCGTTCTGGCGACGATGGCGCTGGTCGGAGGCGCGGGCATCGCCGGTCCTGTCCCCGCCTCTGCCAGCGATGGCGCAACGACGGCGGCACCGCCCGCCGACACGGTGACGGTCGAGATCCCGATGCAGGTCGTCCCCAAGCAGTCCTCGAACGGCGGGGTGACGCCGAACGTCGTCATCCCGGGCAACTGCGGGACGGCGTTCCTCTACGCCTCTCGCACCGGCACCGGCCAGGCCCACGTCGACTTCGGCTTCGAGTACCTGACCACCCCGGCCGTCTACGTCAGCGGCCACGTCGGGATGATCAACCTCGACAACCAGGGCACCGCCTACCAGAGCTGGGGCGGCCTGACGTGGGGCACCCGCTCGTGGGAGAAGCAGACCAACCTGACTGCCAGCCCGCGGCACAGCACCTCGAGGGCGTGCTCGCCAACGCTCCCGGCCGCGACGGACTCGGCACGTCCGAGGACCTGCTCGCCGCCGTGCTGGACTTCCTCCTCACGGCCGACCAGGACAACCCCGTCCTGGCCGCCCTCAACACGGTGAGCACGGCCAACGAGCCGATCCGCGCCGCCACGCGACCAAGGATCGGCGCACGGCGTCGCTTCGCCCGCGCCGTCGACTCCACCGCGCCCGCCGTCCGGGCAGCCCACTCCCAGCTCCGGCAGGCCATCGCCGACGACCCCATACTCGGGCGGAAGCCATAGCCGCCACCGGCGACTCTGACGGCGCACAGCAACGACAATGTCAGCGCCATGTTGAACCAGGACAACGAACAGGCGGCCGTGGACCGAGACTGGGTCGAGGAGGCGCTTCCGAGCATCCTGACCGAGTTTGGCCCTGCCTTGACGGAGTGCGCCAAGGTGTTGTCGACAACCGGTCATGCCCACCTCGAGTTACCTGCTGGGCACGTTGACGCGGAAGTCGCAAAGGCCGGGATCTTCCGGCACCGCGTCCTACGCGTTGTGGCTTATCGTCGCGAGCAGCAGGTGATGTCCTCGGCGGGCCCGCTCACGTCCGGCGAGGTGTCGGAGGGGCTGCCCTCAGCTGTTCTTCACCTCGCCGTGGCCACGGCGAACGTGATGCACGAGACACGTGGTTAGCGGTCCAACGAGTCATCGGTGGTGGGGTCAGAGGCGCGAATTCTGGCCCCACTACCGAGGCGAGGTGTGACATGAGGCACTCACAAGACACTCCGCGGCGCATCGTCTTCGACGTGCCAGCCGCCCTCATCGAGCTGCTGTACGGCCGAGCGGTCCTCGGCCTGGGCGTCGCGCCCGACCTGCCAGCCACCAGCCCGGTCACCGACCACGCCAAAGCTCCCGCCGACGCGGGGCCAAGGTGGGTCGCGCTCTACGAATCCGCCTTGGACCAGTACGAGCGCCAGGACCACGCCCTCGACGTCTTCTGGCTGATGCTCGAGGACGCCGCCGAGCTGAACCTCGACATGGCGCGGTCATGGACCAACGAGCAGCGGCGCCAGGTGGCCGATGCCGCGCTCATGCCCACCAAGCAGAACAGCCCCCGCCTCGAGCGGCGCTATCGGTCGCTCGCGGACCGGCCGATCTGGCACGTTCTCGTCCTGCCCGTCGAAGGCCACTACTTCGCCCGACCCTCGTCCGGAGTCCTCCTGACCTCCCTTGAGACCTTCCTCGACGACGACGCGTGGGCGAGAGCGATCAGCGACTGACAGTGGACCCGGCGTGTCCCCGGCGCTGCCGGAGCCGGGCTCTACTCGGCCTCAGGCGGGGCCTCCCCTAGCCGCTGGCGGCGTCTCGGGCAGACGGGTGAATCCCCTCACGCACCCGAAGGGCCCGTCCTGGCGGCCGGCCGTGGTGGACGACATCGCCCGCGCAGGGTGGGGGGTTGGGCGGAGGCTTACGCGTAAAGGTCCCACCAGCGTTCGACAGGCCGAGTCTCACTTCAAAGGTGCGCCGGACAGCGTCCGTCACGGCCTCAACCGGCCGATCATCGCCGGGTCGACGGAGTAGTCCGAGGAGTCGACGCGCACGTAGTAGTCGCGTCCCAGCCGGACCCGGTTGACCCACCCCAGGCTCGGGGCCACCGGCGGCAAGGCCAGCATCGCGGCCCGATCGGCCGCCGACCGGTCGATCGGGCGGGTCTTGATGGCGCGCACGATCCGGGCGTTCGCCCCGGTCAGCCAGTCGGACAGCTGGGCGTCGAAGTCGGCCGGGGAGGCGAAGACCCGCCCGCAGCCGAATCGAAATCGAAGCGACCTCCCGGTTGGCTGGCACGGCGGTGGCAGCCACTGTGCTTGACCGCCTGACGGTCTCCCCCGGTTGCCGCCGGGCTCGGGGGCGTCCTAGACCGCAAGGGCGCGGTTCCTTCCAAACTGGGGCCGTGTCCGACAGCCGCAGCGCTCTGTAACAGGACCCTTGACAGGAGTTCACCTGATAGATAACGTCCGCGCCAGCGGAGTCAAGTCGCGGCGTAGCGATCAGGGGGGCTCTGAATGTGCGAGGACACGTAGGCGCAGGCACTGGCTGATAGCACCGCTTGCGCCACGGTCGGCAGGCTCGGCGACCAAGCCTTTTGCGAGCGGGACGCTTTTTGGGTCTTGCGCTGGTTCGACTAAGCGGGTGTTCCGCGCATCGTCCATGGCGACTCGTGCAGTCTGAACAGAACGTCCCCGCGCACGCCCATCACGTCTGATACGCGGTCGACGGCTCTGTGTCAGGCACGATGTAGTAGAAGTTGCCCGCTTCCGCCGCATTGAAACAATCGACGTCCGCTGGTGTGGTCGCGCCCCGACCGGCGGCACGAACCCCGGGAGTACATATGTCGCCATCCTCCGAATACACGACCTCGTCAGCATCTTCATCGCCTTTGGCTCGGCGTCGACGCACGCATCCTATCCTGGCGCTAACCGTCGCCGTGATGCTCACGGCCGTTGGTCTGGTTGCGGTGAAGACGCCAGTTTCGGCAGCGTCGCCGCCGCCACTGGATGCGAGTTACTACGTCCTATCCATCACGAATAGCACTGCGGCAACGCTTGGCTGCAATCAGGGCCGCGCTGACGCTGCCAATGGAAACATAAACAGCGAAGTAATCCTTGACTTTGGTGGGCAGAGCTCCAGCAACACCGGCACGCTGCTGACGTTTACGAATGCGTTCGCCTCGTATGCGGCGATCGAGTCGTACGCGGAAACGTTCGCCTACAACTACTGGGCGTGCACTGGTACCGACATAGCCTCCAGATTGATCCTGGGACTTGGCACGAACAACAGCGCCTACAACGTGAGCAGCACTGGTGGCACTTCCTGGGCGGCCGTGGTGAATACCGTCATCAACTACATGAAGAACTACGGTCAGGTCACCGTCTGGGGCGCAAACGACATGGAGTTGAATTACCACTCGTACTCCGGCACTGCCGATTGGGAATCCGGGTACGCCGCCAACACGGTGGCGCTGTACGTCGACTATGGGGACGCGGCCGGATGCCCTCCGTATGGCGCATGCAACAACGGCTGGACGCAGCACGACGTGTACCTAGTTGCGTGGGGTGACGCTAGCGCCGAGGCTGCACCAGAAATCTACTACACCACACAAGCCCAAGAGTGGATCTCTATCGTAAACGCTCAGGGCTACATCCCATTCCAGGGGCCGTTGGATGAGTACGATCTGCAAACTTCGAGCTTGACCCCCGCGGGCGCATGGACAGCGCTCGGTTGCGGCTCTACTGAGTCGTGCCGATACTCGATGCAGATTCAGAAGGCGAGCTGAGGGTAACCATGATGACAACGAGGAATCACATCCACAAGCGCACGGCTTCGATGAGGCTAGGTCGCGGGGGTCTTGCCCTGGTGGTAGCCGGGATCGCCGTGGTTGGCGTAGGTGTCGGGTTTGCCTCCGCGCAAGACAGTTCACCCTTGTCGCGAGCGCTACAGCAGGCTCATCTGGACCAGATGCCGCCCGCAAAAGCCGAACTGTACAAGAAGGGCATCGAGCAGGCGTTCCCCGCCGCGCACGCCAACAAGCCAAACCAGGCGACGGCACAGTCGGCACCTGGCGTACCGGACATCGAGGTGAAGGGTGACCGCTCCGCGGGCATCTCAGACCTGCGTCAAGCCCCGTTCAGCTCGTCAACCTTCGCCGTCGAAGACTCTTACCAAGGCATGGTCAAGGGGCGCTGGTACGTGGTCTACGCCGGCACCGTCGGCGGCGAAGGTCCCACTGCGGGCCAAGGTGGTCTTCGCATCATGTCTGCCGACCCGGGTCAGAACACCAACGTTGCCGACGTCGGGACGTTCCCGGCAGCTGGAACGTCGAGCCTGAAGGTCTCCGCCTTCTCGGGCACGATGCTGACGTTGACCACCAATACCAGTACGACGCTGACGTTCGATCTGGCCACGTTGGCGTACCAGTGAAGCGGCGGCTGCGGCCGAGCAGGGTCGCCCGCTCGGCCGCAGCCGTTCTGGCCGTCGCGTTTTCGACTGCATGCACCAACAGCACCGCCCCTGCCACCCAGGCGACTAGTCATTCTGCCGGGCCAGGCGGGACTGTCACGACGAGCCCCGTGGGCGCTCCGTCGAGCAGTACCACCACCAGTCAAGGCACGGGCCCAGGTTCCGGTGTGCCGGCAGTGAATCTGCAGTGGACCGCCGTGCATCGAAGCGGTGGCGGCGCCGTCGTCGCCACGGTCGGCGCCGGGCATCTATGGGTCGCGTACGCACACGGCGCCACACCGCCGGCCAGTGAGGGTGACCAGACCGCTGCAAACAGCGGCGGTGAGCTAGTCGGATACGACCCCACCACAGGGCGAGCCGACATCACCGCCACAATCGGTGCCTTCCCCTCAGCGATCGCCGCATCCAGTTCCGGGGTGTGGGTCGCGAACGGTGTCGGCGACGGGTATGCGGTCAAACCGGCGTTGGTTGACACGGTCGAGCAGTTCACCGCTGCCGGCAAGCTCGTCGCCACCACCCACGTTGAAGACCCGCTTGCCCTGACAGCTTCCGGAGCGCAGGCGTGGGTCTACTACAGCAGCGGGCAGCAGCAACCACGCGTACGCCTGCTCACGGCGCCACCCCCAGGCGAGAGCAGCACCGTCCAACCCTCTCCCGACGAGGTGTTGCCCGGCCAACTGGCATCCGCCGCTGACCCGCTGACGTACTGCGGCGGGGAGGTGTTCGCTGTCTCCGCCGAATCGGCCACCTCCACCGTGAGTCTCACCCAGATCGCCGCGACGTCGGGCACCATCGCCACCGTTGATGCCGACTTCAGCCATCCTTCGCTGATCTGCCCAGCCACGGGAAAGCCACTGCTGCTGCTACCCGGCCTGCCGACCGTGCTCCTTAGTGCCGCCACGGGATACACGGCCCTGCAACTGTCAGCCGGGCCGGCCGCACTAGCCCGCGCCGGCGGCGGCCACGTGTGGCTCATCGACAACAACCTCGGCACTGTAAGCGTTACGGACATCAACGACGCGGGACAGGCACGCAGCGAAACCCTCACGATGCCTTCTCGAACGACGCCTGTGTTCACTGCCGACCAATCCGGACTCTGGATCCTCGTCCCGACCATCGACACCAACTCAACGACCCTGCAAGCCAGCCACGTCGCCCTGCCATAGCACGTGTCCCGGCCGCTGCCGTGGCCACGGGCTCTGCGTGCTCAGCCGGCGCCGCGGTGGCGCCACGAGCGCACTGCCCGAATCGATGGGGCTCATTGGTGATACACCTGGCCGGCCGGGCCGACGAGGATGTCATTCAGCATTCGCTTCTCCCGGATGGTGCAGTTGCCCAAGCAGAACTGGCCCTCCCGCACCACGTGGTACTGGTTCCAGTTCGGGCCGTACTCGTCGTGGCTTCGGGTGAGCCCGATGTATTTCCAGGTGAGCGTGGTGGTTGCGTCGGCGTTGGTGTACGCGTACGAGCGGATCCACGAGCCGTCGCCGCACCAGGCGGTGTGCGTGTGGAAGGTGAACAGCGTGATCCCGACAAGGTCCTTCATCCCGCGGTAGCCGTTTAGATGCCAGCACCAGGTCGCGGCCGCCGTGGCCACCGCCGCCTTGAGCTTCTGAGCAGCTGGCGCCTGTTGCACGAAGTCGGAGCCTGCCCCGGTGTCCTGGACACTTTGATCTTGACCCCGTCGTGTGGACTCCTCACAGCTCAGGGGCGGCGAGTAGCAGGTAGCCGTCTTGGTCAACGAGGACGCGGTACCCGAGGCCGCCGGCGTCGAGTGCGACCTGGCGCAACTCGTCGCCGCCGACGGGGAACTGGCGTGCGTTCGTCGAGTCGGCGATGACGTACTTCGGGTGCGACACGGCCAGCGGGGTCGTGCCGAGCAGGACGACGTCGTCGCGCGCCGTCAGCTGGGGGGCGAGCCCGTTCGAGGCGGCGACCGTGGCCCCGGCGGGGATGCGGTCGAGGATTGCGTGGCCGAGGGCGACGTGCGATGGCGTGACCCAGAGGCTGGGGTGGACGACCTCGAGCAAGCCCGACGCCAGCCGCGGAGACGGCACCAGGAGCCCCACCGCGGTCGTGACAGCACCCAGCGCAAGGCACCAGCGGCGCAGGGCCGGGCCGACCAGGCCGCGCGCCAGCACGTCGACGAGGGCGGCGAAGACGACCGGCATGAGCACGGCCGAGTAGTGGAAGGCGGTGCCCCAGTAGGTCGGGTAGTCCGACAGCAGCCGCCAGGCAAGCGTCGGCGCCGCGACCAGGAGGATTGGCGACCGCAGCGCCAGGAGGCCGGTGGGCAGCAGCACCAGGACGAGCGTCGTCAGCTTGGTGCCGTTTGTCAGCAGAGTGGGCATCCGGGTCACCGCCGCCAGTCCGAGGCGGCCGGTGTACGTGTCGGTGCCGGCCGGGCTGATCTCGGGGATGACGACGCACACCTCCAGGACGGATGCGGCCACCCCGCCGAGAGCGGTGGCTATGCCCAGCCGGCGCGCGCCGCGCCACGCGACGAGCGTGCCGATCACCGCCAGCGTCAACCCAAGGTCCTCCTTGACGAGCACCAACGGCACGGCCCACGCCACCGCGGCGCCGAGCCGACCGTTGCCCAAGGCGGTCAGCGAGAACGCGAGCAACGGCACGGCGAAGGCGACCTCGTGGAAGTCGAAGGCGACTGCCTGTGCGATGCCCCACGAGAGGCCGAACCCGAGCCCGACGACTAGGGCGGCGGTGGTACCGGCCGACCGGTACGCCCAACGGGTCAGCGGCATTGCCGCGATGCCCAGCAGCAGCGCCTGCGCGACAAGCAGCGTGCCGGCGCCCGGGAACGGCCGGTACGCGGGTGCCAGCACGGCGGTGATCGGTGAGAAATGGTCGCCGAGCAGTGGAAACCCCGGGCCTTTGAGGCTCGACGTCGGCCAGTGCCCAAACGCGTAGGAGCGCACCTCCTGCTCGAAGATGCCGAGGTCGAAGCCCGTGGTGCGCAGCAGCACATGCCGGCGCAGCGACACCGCGGCATACAGCGCCGACAGCACCAGGGCGATCGCGGTGGCGGGCCACCAACTTGAGCCGGCGCCTTCGCGTCGCGCCGGCATGGCACGCGCATGTGGACTGGTGAGGGTCGCCACACGAGCACCGTGCTCGCACGTTCCTGACGCGTTGCTGACAGGGCCCGCAGCTCAGTTGGCCTCATGTGGAATGTTGAGCGCGTGCGGATCCTCCTGGTCGAGGACGAACGGCGCCTGGCGCAGGTGCTGGCGCGCGGGCTGCGTCTGGACGGGTTCGTCGTCGACGTCGCGAACGACGGCCGCACCGGGTATCTCCTGGCGCGCACCGGCGGCTACGACGCGATTGTGCTCGACCTCATGCTGCCGGCGATGCCCGGGCCTGACTTGCACGGGCTTAGTGCCCTGGGCCGTTGATCGGGGGTAGGCGGTCGAGGATGGCGCGGGCTTCGGCGTTGATGAGGGGTTCTGCGGTAAGAGCGTGAGCGCCGATC
>JAJYTJ010000255.1 GCA_021793115.1 Actinomycetes bacterium
CCTGCGGGGCCAGTGCCCGGTCGAGATCACCCACTGAGGATCGCCTGACACACTGAGGCCATGGTCGCGACGACGGTTCACCTGCTGCGCCACGGCGAGGTGCACAACCCCACGGGCATCCTCTACGGGCGGATGCCCGGGTACCGCCTGTCCGAGCGCGGTGAGGCGATGGCGTCCGTGGTGGCCGACCACCTCGCCGGTGCCGACGGCGGCCGTCGCCGCGACGTCACCGTGGTCATCGCCTCGCCGCTGGAGCGCGCGCAGCAGACCGCCGCGCCCGTCGGGACGGCCTTCGGGCTGCCAGTGGGGACGGATCCCCGGCTCATCGAGGCGGCCAACCACTTCGAGGGCCTGGCGTTCGGCGTCGGCGACGGATCGCTGCTGCACCCCCGGCACTGGCCGTACCTGCGCAACCCGTTCCGCCCGTCGTGGGGCGAGCCCTACGCCGACCAGGCCCGGCGGATGCTCGCGGCCGTCGCGGACGCGCGCGCCGCGGCGCGCGGGCACGAGGCGGTGCTGGTGTCGCACCAGCTGCCCATCTGGATCACCCGGCTCACGCTCGAGCACCGCCGCCTCTGGCACGACCCGCGCCGGCGCCAGTGCTCGCTCGGGTCGCTGACGTCGCTGCACTACGACGACGACGCGCTGGTGGGGATCGGGTACACCGAACCGGCCGCGGCCCTCCTCTCCGGCGCGTCCACGGTGGCGGGCGCGTGATGGCGCGGCGTCGTCGCCTGCTGGCCGGCGCGCTGGGCGCGCTCGTCGTCGTCCTCGCGGGCTGCTCGACGACCCCCGCGACCCCGTCCGCGACGAGCACGACCGCGGGCTACACGTCCGCCGACGGCTCGACGAAGACGTGGCCCGTGGGCGCCCGCACGGGCCCGGTGACGCTGTCGGGGACGGACGCCGACGGCACGGTGCGGGACGTCGCGGCCTGGCGCGGCGACGTGGTGCTCCTCAACACCTGGTACGCGGGGTGCCCGCCGTGCCGGGCGGAGGCGCCGGACCTCGTCGCGATCGCGAACGCGGACGCGCCGCGCGGCCTGCGCGTTCTCGGCATCAACTCCACCGACGCCGCCGGCACCGCGGCCGCGTTCGCGCGGCAGTTCTCCCTGCCGTACCCCACGATCATCGACACCGACGGCTCCGCGATCGCGGCGCTCCAGGGCGTGGTCCCGCTCAACGCGGTGCCGACCACCGTGCTGCTCGACCGGCAGGGTCGCGTCGCGGCCCGCATCCTCGGCCGGATCGACCCGTCGACGGTCCGCGCGCTCGTCGACCAGCTGCTCGCCGAGGGTGGGCCCACGCCGGCACCGAGCGCGAGCGCCGGGTGAGCGCGGTGGTGGCGCTGGGCGTCGGGGACGCCTTCGGCCAGGCGATCGCGAGCGGCTCGCTCCTGCTCGCGGTGCCCGTGGCGCTGCTCGCGGGCGTGGTGTCGTTCGCCTCGCCGTGCGTGCTCCCGCTTGTGCCCGGGTACGTCGGCTTCGTCGGCGGCTCGCTCGGCGCGCAGTCCGGCTCGGCCCGCCGCGGCCGCGTGCTGGCGGGCGTCGGGCTGTTCGTCCTCGGTTTCGCCGTGGTGTTCGTGACGTTCGGCGCCGTGGCCGGTGGCGTCGGGGCGTGGCTCGCGCGCTGGCAGGACCCGGTGTCGCGCGTGCTCGGCGTCGTCGTCGTCGTGCTGGGCCTGGCCTTCGCCGGGCTGGTGCCGTTCCTGCAGAACGAGCGCAAGGTCCACGTGGCGCCCCGCGCCGGGCTGTGGGGCGCGCCGGTGCTCGGGCTGACGTTCGGCCTGGGCTGGACGCCGTGCATCGGGCCGACGCTCGCCGCGATCCTCACGCTCTCGCTCGGCGGCGGCTCCGCCGGCCGGGGCGCGCTCCTCGCGGCCGTGTTCTGCCTCGGGCTGGGGCTGCCGTTCCTCCTCGTCGCGCTCGGTCTCGAGCGTTCCCGACACGTCACGCGCTGGCTGACCCGGCACCGTGTCGGCGTGCTGCGCGTGGGCGGCGGACTGCTCGTGGTGCTCGGGCTCGCCCTGGTCACCGGCGTGTGGGGGCACTGGGCCGCGTGGCTGCAGGGCCTGCTCACCGGTGCCGACCCCTTCGTCCCGGTGGTGTGACATGAGTGGATACCGGCCCGAGGGCCTCGACGACGCGTTCACCGGCACCGCCCCCGGCGTGGCCCCGGCACCGGCGGGCGGCCGCGGGGCCGCCGCGCCGCCGGCGATCGGTGCCGCCGGGTGGGCGCGCTGGGTGTGGCGGCAGCTGACGTCCATGCGCGTCGCGCTGCTGCTGCTGGTGCTGCTTGCGGTGGCGGCGGTGCCGGGCACGATGTTCCCGCAGAACGGGCAGGACCCGGCCAAGGTCAGCGCGTACATCACGGCGCACGGCGCGCTGGGCACGTGGCTGGGCCGGCTCGGCTTCTACGACGTCTACACGTCGGCCTGGTTCAGCGCGATCTACCTGCTGCTGTTCGTCTCGCTCGTCGGCTGCATCCTGCCGCGCACCAAGCACCACTGGACCGCGATGCGGGCGCGGCCGCCGCGCACCCCGCGCCGGTTCGGGCGCTTCCCGGCACAGGCGCAGGCGGTGTCCGACGAGGACCCGGCCGCGCTCGTCCGGCGGGCCGCCGCCCTACTGGGCCGCGGCCACCGCTACCGGGTCGACGTGCACGAGGAGGCCGACGGCGCCTGGTCGGTGTCGGCCGAGCGCGGGTACCTGCGCGAGACCGGCAACCTCCTGTTCCACCTCGCCCTGGTGGGCCTGCTCATCGCGGTGGCGTACGGCCAGCTGCTGCACTACCGGGCCCAGGTGATCGTCGTCGCGGGGCACGGCTTCGCGAACGCGGAGACCGCGTTCGACACGTTCGAGCACGGCCGGGCGTTCAGCGCCACCTCGCTCGAGCCGTTCACGCTGCGGCTCGACGACTTCGAGTCCCGGTTCGCCGCCGCGAGCCTGGCGGCCCGCGACTTCACCGCGCACGTGACGCTCACGGAGCCGGGCAAGGCGCCGGCGGCCCGGACCATCAAGGTCAACCACCCGCTGGACGTCGGGGGCACGGAGGTCTACCTGCAGGGCAACGGGTACGCGCCGCAGGTGACGGTGAAGGACGCGTCGGGTCAGGTGGCGTTCTCCGGGCCTGTCCCGTTCCTGCCGCAGGACCAGGTGTACACGTCGCGCGGCGTCGTCAAGGTGCCTGACGTCTCCGGCGGCCAGCCCCAGATCGGCCTGCTCGGCTTCCTGCTGCCCACCGCGGCGCAGCTGAGCACGGACCAGTGGGTGTCGACCAACCCGGAGCCGAACGCGCCGATGCTCGTCCTGTCGGTGTGGTCCGGGGACCTCGGGCTCAACACCGGCGTGCCGCAGAACGTCTACCAGCTCGACGAGAAGGGGTTGACCGAGGCCAAGGACTCCTCGGGCAAGCCGGTCACGCTCAACCTGCGGCCCGGGCAGACGATGGCGCTGCCGGGCGGGCTGGGCACCGTGACCTTCGACGGCATCCAGCGCTTCGCGGCCTTCGACCTGCGCAAGGACCCGGCGCTGGGATGGCTGCTGGCCTTCGCGCTCACCGCGCTGGCCGGGCTGGCGGCCTCGCTGTTCGTGCCGCGCCGGCGGCTGTGGCTCCGCGCCGTCCCGGCCACCGCGACACCGAGCGGCGATCGGGACCAAGGTCCTACTACAGTGGTGACCGCCGCGGGACTGGCCCGGGGCGACGACGTCGGGCTCGCCCCCGAGCTCGGCCGGGTGCTGGAGGCACTGCTCGCCTCGCCGGTGCCGGTCACGGGTCGCGAGGGCGTCGAGGACGACCCGGGAGGGGACTGACCATGCCGGTGGGCGACGTCTCGACACTGCTCGTCTGGGCTGCGGCGACGGCCTTCACCATCGCGTTCGTCGCCTACTCGGTCGACCTCGCCCGAATCGCCGACACGGCCGCCCGGCCGCGCCAGGCGGCCCGCGCCGCG
>JAJYTJ010000058.1 GCA_021793115.1 Actinomycetes bacterium
GAGCAGGTGCTGCCGGAGGCGCCGCTGCGCACGCCGACGCAGCTGGCCGCCGACGTGGACCGCGCCCTGCTGGCCGCGGACGCCGAGGACGCCGCGGTGCGGCTGCCGAAGGCACTGGCGACGCGGCACGTGTGCCATCCGCGGCGGCTGCCCGACGGGATGGCCGGCCTGTGGGCCGTGCTCCCTGCGGACGACGCCGCACGGGTCGACGCCACGGTGGAGGCCACCGCTCGCGCCGCCCGTGCCGTCGGGGACCCCCGCACGCTGGACCAGCTCCGCGCCGACGTCCTCGTCGGCCTTGCCACGGGCGACGCCCTCCTCGCAGGTGCTGTGCCCATGTCGAGCGGTCTTCGTCTCCCGGGTGCCGAGTCGATGGCGAGCGGCGCTCGTCGCCTGGGTACTGAGCCCGTTGCGGGCGGCGAACGTCGCCTGGGTACTGAGCCCGTTGCGGGCGGCGAACGTCTCCAGGGTCCCGAGCCCGTCGCCGACGGCGGACACCTCCGTGGCGCTGCGCCCGTGGCGGGTGGCACGCTCGTCCGGGGTGCCGCGCTCGTCCGGGGTGCCGCGCTCGTACCGGGCGAGACACCTCTGCGGGGTGGTGCGCTTCAGGAGGTCGGCGTGACGCTGGCCGTGGAGGCCGTGGAGGCCGTGGAGGCCGTGGAGGCCGACGCGCCGGATCCCCGTGGCGAACCCCGCGGGGACGGTCCGCCCGGTCGGCGGGCGCCGGGGATCCGGATCCCGACGGTTCGAGTGGACGTGACCGTCGCGCTGTCCACGCTGATGGGGCTCGACGAGCTGCCCGGCGAGGTGGCCGGGCTGGGACCGGTTCCTGCCGAGCAGGCGCGCGCCCTGGCGGCGGGCGGTGTGTGGCGACGCCTGGTGACGGATCCGTTGACCGGCGCCGTGCTGGACGTGGGCCGCCGGCGATACCGCCCCCCGGCCGGGCTGGCCGAGCACGTCATGGCACGAGACGGATCCTGCGTCGCCCCGGGCTGCTGCGTGCCGTCGCACCGCTGCGACCTCGACCACACCACCGAGTTCCACGGCGTCCCTGCCAACGGCTCGCCGGTGCCCGGCACCACGTCGGCCGCGAACCTCGGGCCGCTGTCCGAGCGGTGCCACCGGCTGAAGACCGACGGCGGGTTCGTCCTCCGCCAGGTGCAGCCGGGCGTCTTCGAGTGGCAGACGCCGGCCGGCATGGCCTACCGCGTCACGCCGGGCCGGAACGGACGGACCGAGAAGCTCCCCAGCCGTCGCTCCGGCTACCCCGAGGTGCCGCCGTTCTGACGCGGGTGCGTCGGCACGGGCGGTGGCCCGAGCGCGCGTGCGGTGAGCTGACGGCGCCTGCGGTGTCCTGAGCGCGCCTGCGCTGGCTCGGCACGCACTCGCGCCGCCCCGACGGCGCTCTCGCGGCGCGCCACGACGGGGTGGCGCCCTGACGGCGCGCCCGCGGTTGTCGACCGCTCTCGCCGGCGGCGCAGGGCGGCCGTAGCCGCGTGGCGTCGTCAGCGCCAGCCGAGGGCTGGCGCCACGTGGGTGAGGATCGACTCGAGCACGTGGGCGTTGTAGTCCACACCGAGCTGGTTGGGCACGGTGAGCAGCAGGGTGTCTGCGGCCGCGACGGCCTCGTCCTTCGCGAGCTGCTCGATCAGCTCGTCGGGCTCCGCCGCGTAGGTCCGGCCGAAGATCGCCTTCGTCTGCGCGTCGATGAACCCGACCTCGTCCTCCTCCTGCCCGCCGTGGCCGAAGTAGGCCCGGTCGCGGTCGTCGGTCAGCGCGAAGATGCTGCGGCTGACCGAGACACGCGGCTCTCGCTCGTGGCCCGCGTCGCGCCACGCCTGCCGGTAGGCCTCGATCTGC
This sequence comes from Actinomycetes bacterium, assembly GCA_021793115.1. The sequence continues at coordinate 1,861 of JAJYTJ010000058.1, forward strand.
TCCGCCTGCTGCACGTGGAACGGCTTGCCCGTCTCGTCGTCCTTGAGCGTGGAGCTCATGAGGTTCATCCCGAGCTTGGCCGCCCACGCGCCGGTCGCGTTGGAGCCGGAGCCCCACCAGATCCGCTCGCGCAGGCCTGCCGAGTACGGCTCGAGCCGCAGCAGCCCGGGCGGGTTGGGGAACATGGGCCGCGGGCTCGGCTGCGCGAAGCCCTTGCCCTCGATGACCTGCAGGAACACCTCGGCGTGGGTCCGTGCCATGTCGGCCTCGGTCGTGCCCTCGGCGAGCGCGAACCCGAAGTAGCGCCAGCCGTCGATCACCTGCTCCGGTGACCCTCGGCTGATGCCCAGCTGCAGCCGGCCACCCGCGATGAGGTCGGCGGCGCCGGCGTCCTCGGCCATGGAGAGGGGGTTCTCGTACCGCATGTCGATGACGGCGGTGCCGATCTCGATGCGCTCGGTGCGGGCACCCACCGCAGCGAGGAGCGGGAAGGGCGAACCCAGCTGCCGCGCGAAGTGGTGCACCCGGAAGTAGGCGCCGTCCGCGCCGAGCTCCTCGGCCGCCACCGCCAGCTCGATCGACTGCAGCAGCGCGTCGCTCGCCGAGCGCGTCTGCGACGAGGGCGACGGCGTCCAGTGGCCGAAGGACAGGAACCCGATGCTCTTCACGTGGGCTGCAACGCCCGCCGCGCGCGGGCATTCCCGGGCCTGATCAGGCGACGTCGGTGTGCTCCCACGTCCACTTCTCGATGCGGGGACCCACCCAGAACAGGTAGATCCCCAGCGTGACGACGCTGAGCAGGAACCACCTGATCCAGAGGTCGAAGAGGCCGATCGTGCTGCCCGTGAACCGGAGCTGGTAGCCGTCGATGAACGAGTGCTTCGCTGCGGTGCCAGGGTGACCTCTCTGCCCGGGGCGGGCGCTCCGGGCAGCGTCCACACTGCCGGGCGGCCCTGGCGCGGGACCGTCGTTCGGCGGGTGAGTGCGTACTCGCCGCAGCTCGTCCCGCGCGTGGACCGGCGAGGACCGGGCGCGCTCCGGTCCGGCGCGTCGAGCGCGGCCGTCCGGGAACACCGAGGCGCGGCTCGGCGCTTCCCCATCAGGCGGGTAGCCTCGCGCAACGCAGGCGCTGAGGCTGCGACCAGGACGGAGGCGGCGGCGCGATGGGCGGGGTGCTCGTCCCGGGGGACGACGGTTGGCCGACCACTGAGCAGGTCCGAGGCTTCGACTGGCTGACCCCGGCGGACGACACCCGGCTCGGCACGTTCGAGGCCCCCAGCGGCGACCTCGCCGCGGCCGAGTGGGGTCCGGAGGACGGGGTCCCGGTGCTCGCACTGCCCGGCGTCACCGGGTCCAAGGAGGACTTCGCGCTCGTCGGACCGCTGCTGGCCCGGGCCGGGTACCGCGTCATCGCCGTGGACCTCGCCGGGCAGTACCAGTCGCACGCGGCGGGTCCGGGGCCCGAGGGCAGGTTCGACCTCGCGCTGCACCTGGCGGACGCCGAGGCGTTGCTGGACGCCTACGGGCCGGCGCACGTCATCGGCTACTCGTTCGCCGGTGAGGTCTCCGCGCAGCTCGTCGTGCGCCGCCGCGAGTGGGTGCGCAGCCTGACGCTCGTCTCCGCGCCACCGGTCACCGGCAACGCGCTCGCGGCGGTGCGGGTCATCGGGCCGCTGGGCCGCGTGGTCGGCGCGCGCGGCGCCGCGGCGCTCATGACGTGGGGCGTGCGGTGGAACCTCAACCGCACCACGGCCGGCCGCATCCGCCTGGTGCGGCACCGGCTGCGGTTCACGCGCCACGAGTCGGTGGTCGACGCGATGGCCGCGATGATGCACGTCCCCGACGTCGAGGACAAGCTGCTGGTCAGCGGCGTCCCGATCCTCGTGGCGGCGGGGCACGGCGACCTGTGGACCGCCGCCCGGCACCGGGCGTTCGGGCGACGGATCGGCGCCGAGGTGCACGTCTACGACACCGGTCACTCGCCCATGGAGACCACACCGCGGGAGCTCGTCGCGGACCTCCTGCCGTTCCTCGCCGCCGCGGACCGCGCCGGGCAGGGCTAGCGGCTACGACGAGCGGACGCGCTCGCGGGTGCGGCTCGTCGTGCCCGCGCCACGGCGCTTGACCCACGGCGCGCCCGCCGGCCAGGTGCGCCGGAACGTGACGAACGCCTTGCCCAGCCGCGAGGCCAGCGCCCCGGGCGTGGCGAACGGCCGGGCGGAGACGAGCATGACGAGCGTCGGGTCGTACCGGACCACCGTGCCCTGGGGGAAGCGGATGGACAGGTCGAGGTCGTCGTGCACGTCCGCGTCGCGGCGCAGCACGAGCCGGCGCGTGCGCCGCCACAGCGCGGTCCGCATGGCGAAGTTGGAGCCGAACACCGGCGGGTGCCCGAAGGCGGGCGTGAGCACCCGGTACATCCCGCCGATGTACCAGTGCTCGCCCGCCCAGTGCATGAAGGCGTTGCCACCGTAGAACCGCGCGCCGCCGGTCAGCGCGTGGAGCCCGGGGTCGCGCTCGAACGCCTCGGCCACGCGCTGCACCCAGTCCGCCGGCGGGACCGAGTCGGCGTCGAGCCGCGCGATGACGTCCGCGGTGTGCGAGGCGATGTCGTAGCCCCGCGCGGCGGCCGGCCAGATGCCGCGCCGCTTCTCGTGCGCGAGCGTGGCGCCCGCGCGGCGGGCGACGTCCTGGCTGCCGTCGGTCGAGCCGTTGTCGACGACGAGCACCTCGTCGGGCCGGCGCGTCTGGTGCGCCAGCGCCTCGAGGCAGGCCGCGAGGAACGGCGCGTCGTCCAGGCAGGGGACGACGACGACCACGCGCAGGTGCGCCTCCGCCCGGTGCGAGCCGACGGGGACACCCGCGCCGCCCCGCACCTCGACCGTCACGCGACCGCTCCCGTCCCTCGTCCACCAGGGCCCCGCGTGACGCTACCCCCGTGCGCGGGCGTTCCTGTGACGTTCCCATGCTGGCCCCGGCGGCTGGACACCGCCCGGTGAACCGTGCGGTGCCGGATGGTGAGACCATCGTGCGGTGAACCCGAGCGCCCCCTGGCACCGAGCTTCGCGCACCACCGCCGACGTCGGTGACGGCTTCGTCGCGACCGAGGCGCCCGCGCTGCAGCAGTCGATCCGCTCGGCGCTGTACCCCGGTGAGGGCAAGCGGTCGCCGATCGCGGTCGAGGTGCAGTTCACCACCGGCGCGGCGCAGCGCGTGGTGGTCGAGTGGCGCAACCGCAACGTGGGCTTCGTCCCGACGTCGCACCTCGCGGCGCTGCGGGGACAGCTGACGGCGGCCGGCAAGGCCGTGGTGTGGTCGCCCGGCCAGGTGTACTACGACGGCGCGTACTGGCGCGTGTGGGTGGGCCCGGCCCCCGAGGACGGCTACCCCGAGGTCACCGAGGGGTACGACGAGCTGCCGGAGCCCCCCGCCTCGATCTTCGGGATCCAGCTCAACCGACTCCGCCGCGACGTCTGACTCGTCCCACCCCGCGGTTGGCGCGCGCCGGCTCGGGCGGTCCGAGCGCGGTCAGGACGCCGCGGCCGTCAGGGCGGCGAGCTCGTCCGGGGCGAGGTCGAGCGTCGTCGAGGCCAGCAGCGCGGGCACCTGGTCCACGCGGCTCGCCGAGGCGATGGGCGCGACGACGGTCGGCTGCACCCGCAGCCAGGCCAGCGCGACCGCGGCCACCGCGGCGCTGTGCGCCGCCGCGACCTCGTCGAGCGCCGCCAGCACCCGCCGGCCGCGCTCGTCCAGGTACTGCGCGGCCCGGTCGGCGCGCGGCGTGGCCGGCGCGGGGGCGTCCGCCCGGTACTTGCCCGACAGGAAGCCGCTGGCCAGCGCGTAGTAGGGCAGCACGCCGAGGTGGTGGCGCTCCGCGCGCTCCCGCCGGGCACCCTCGAACTCGCGCTCGAGCAGGTTGTACTGCGGCTGGTACGCGACCGGCAGGTGCAGGCCGTCGCGCCGTGCGACGGCGACCCACTCGTCGATCCGCTCGGGGGGGTAGTTCGACAGCCCGATCCACCGGACCAGGCCCTCGTCCACCAGGGCGGAGAACGCCGCGGCGGTCTCGGCCAGCGGCACGGACGCGTCGTCGTGGTGCGCCCAGTACAGGTCGATCCGGTCGGTCTGCAGCCGCCGCAGCGACGCCCGGGCGGCGGCGGCGACGTTCGCGGCCGCCAGGCCCCGGAACTGCGGGTGGCTCGACACCTTGGTCGCCACCACCACGCGCTCGCGCGCGCCCGGGCGGGCGGCGAACCAGCGGCCGAGGATCGTCTCGCTCTCGCCGCCCGTGTGCCCCGGCACCCAGTGCGAGTAGCCGTCGGCAGTGTCGACGGACAGGCCCGGGGCCTGCGCGAACGCGTCGAGCAGCGCGAAGCTCGTCGGCTCGTCCGCGGTCCAGCCGAACACGTTCCCGCCCACCGCGAGCGGCAGCACGTCCAGGTCGGAGTCGCCGATGAGCGGCATGGGGGTCTCCTTCGTCGTCGTCCCGACCATCCTGCGCCGACCCCGCGCCTTGGGCCCGCGGCCGTCCGCCCTGTGGCCGTTCCGTAGGCTCGGGGGGTGTTCTGCCCCGCGTACGACGACGGTCGGTGCCGCTCGTGCACGCTGCTCGCGGTGGGCTACGACGCGCAGCTCGCCGGCAAGGGGGAGCGCGCGCGGCGCCTGCTGCCCCCCGGCATCGCATGGGAGCCGCCCGTGGCCAGCGCGCCGGCGCGCTACCGCAACAAGGCCAAGCTCGTGGTGGGCGGCACGGTGGACGCCCCCACGCTCGGCATCCTCGACGCCGACCACCGCGGCGTGGACCTGCAGGACTGCCTGCTGTACGACGAGCGCCTGGCCGCGGCGTTCCCCGCGCTCGCGGCGTTCGTCACGCGCGCGCGCCTCGAGCCGTACGCCGTGCCGGAGCGCGCCGGCGAGCTCAAGCACCTGCTCGTCACGGTGTCGCCCGACGGCGAGCTCATGGTGCGCTTCGTGCTGCGCTCCACCGAGGCGCTGGCGCGCATCCGCAAGCACCTGCCGTGGCTCGCCGCGGCGCTGCCGCAGCTCGCGGTGGCCTCGGTCAACGTGCTGCCCGCGCACGCGGCCCTCTTGGAGGGTGAGCGCGAGATCCTCCTCACCGAGGCCTCGGCGCTGCGGATGCGGCTCGGCGGGATCGACCTGTGGCTGCGGCCGCAGGGCTTCTTCCAGACGAACTCGGCCGTGGCGGCCGCCCTCTACGCGCAGGCCGCGGCGTGGCTGTCCGACGACCCGCCCGCGTCGCTGTGGGACCTGTACTGCGGCGTGGGCGGGTTCGCGCTGCACGCCGCGGCGGCCGTGCCGGGCGCCCGCGTGCTCGGCGTCGAGACGAGCGAGGCGGCCGTGGCGGGCGCGCGCTCGTCGGCGGCGTTCGCGGGCCTGGTCGCCGAGTTCCGTGCCGGCGACGCGACGCAGGCCGCGCTCGCCTCGTCGGCGGCCGAGCGGCCCGACGTCGTGGTGGTCAACCCGCCCCGGCGGGGGATCGGGGCCACGCTCGCGGGATGGCTGGAGGGGTCCGGCGTGCCGCGCGTCCTCTACTCGTCGTGCCACGTGGAGTCGCTGGCGACCGACCTCGCGGCGATGCCGTCGCTGCGCCCGGTCCGCGCGCGACTGCTCGACATGTTCCCGCAGACCGCGCACGACGAGGTGCTCGTGGAGCTGCGCCGGGCCGCATGAGCCGCCCGCGGCGCCGCGCGTGAGGCTCGTGCGGGACGGCGTGCCTATCGTCTGCCCATGGGCGCGATGGCCGGCCCGCTGTGGGCGGAGCAGACGGGGACCGGGCGCCCCCTCGTGCTGCTGCACGGCAACGGCGAGACCCACCGCGTGTTCGACCGGATGGTGCCGGCCCTCGCGGCGAACCACCGGCTCGTCGGCCTCGACTCGCGGGCGCACGGCCGGTCGCCGCGCGGCGACGGCCCGCTGACGATCGCCCGCATGGCCGACGACGTCGACGAGGCGCTCGCGGCGCTCGGGCTGCGCGGCGTGGACCTCCTCGGGTTCTCCGACGGCGGGAACGTCGCGCTCGAGCTCGCCGTGCGCCACCCCGGGCGGGTCGCCCGGCTCGTCGTCGTCGGCGCGAACCTCGTCCCCGCCGGTCTGCGGGCGACGAGCATCGGGCCGATGCGCCTGGCGCACGCCGCCGCGCGGCTGGTGCCGCACCCGCGGGCGCGGGCGCTGGCCGAGCGGCTGGCGCTCATGACGCACGACCCCCACCTGACCCCCGCCGACCTCGCGGCGGTCCACGTGCCCGCGCTCGTCGTCGTCGGGAGCCGTGACGTGGTGCGCCCGGAGCACAGCCGGCTCGTCGCGGCCAGCCTGCCCGACGCGCGGCTCGCGACGGTCCCGGGCGCCGGCCACATGCTGCCGGTGACCCATCCGGGGCCGCTGGCCCGCCTCGTCGAGGGGTTCCTCGCCGAGCGGTGAGTCAGTCGAGCAGGCCGCCGCCCACCCACGCCCGGATGGCGCGCTCGTCGGTCTTCGACAGCTCCAGGCGCGCACCGCGGCACAGGCCGACGACGTTGTCCGCCCACGCCTTGGCGAGCTGGCGCGCGTCCGGGGCGGGCCCGCTGAGCTTGACGCCCGCGTAGAGGATCCCGGAGACCACCTGCCGCACGGTGGCCTGCCCCACCTTGGCACCCGACTTCTGGCAGGCGTCGTAGACGCGGCGCACGGTGGTCGTGGTGTCGAACGGGTGCGCGCCGACGTCGGCCGCGAGCTTGGTCAGCAGCGTGCCGTAGTTCGCCTGCGTCAGGCCCGGCACGTCGGTGACCTCCAGCACGCGCTGCTGCACCGCCGTGACGTCCTTGGCGCTCACCGCTCCCGGCAGGTCGGCCTCGTCGAACCGCGTCGGGTCCCACACGTACGCGCCGTCCGGGTCCTTCGTCGTGCGCAGGTCCGGCAGCTCGCGCGCCAGCCAGGCGCTGAACGAGCCCGCGGCCGCCCACTTGGAGCCCGGCAGGTCGGGGTCGGCCTTCTGCGCCGCCTGCGCAGCGGTGGACAGGAGGATGGGGCGATCCGCCGCCTGGACCAGGCGCTGCACGGCGCGGCGCGCCTTCTGCGAGCCGGCGGACGCCGGCGCGGCCGGGCCGGACCCGGCGCCGGCGCGCTTCGGCGCGGGCGGCCCGGCGGTGTCCGGAACCGGTTCGGACGACTGCTGGACGGCTGCCTTGCCGGCCGGCTCCGCGGGCGCGCCGGGCGCGTCGTCGCCCGCGAGGGCGCCGGTCTGCGTGACGAGCTCGACGAAGGCCGTCGCGTCGAGCACCGTGTCCGCGACGGCGCGGTACGCGCTGGCCGCCGGGCTGGCCGTCACCACGGTCACGCGGCGGTCGTTCGCGCGGCAGCGCTGGATGAGCGGCGTGAAGTCCGCGTCGGCGGAGAGGATGAGGAACTCGTCGTACCGCGTCGGCGCGGCGAGCGCGTCCACCGCGTCGAGCACCAGGTTGATGTCGGCGCTCGACTTGCCCTGCTGCGTCAGCGACGGGCAGTCGACCACCTGGAACCCGGCCCGCGTGAAGTGCGGCCGGAACTCGGCGAACCGCGCCGGGTTGAGGTAGCAGTTGAGCACGAGGAACCGGCGCGTGAACGCCCCGTCGTCGTCCACCCCGGTGGCCAGCTCACCGAGCCAGTGCCCCGGGTCGGTCGCGAAGCGCTCCGCGAGCCGCGCGTCGAGCTGCTGCAGGCCGATGAGGACGTTGTCGAAGTCGAGGAACAGGGCGCAGCGCAGCCGCCGGGTGTCGGTGGGCGCGAGGTCGGTGCCGGTCACGGGCTCATCCTGCCGGGTGGCGGCCGTGCCGCGTGTGTTGCGGGCAGCGGCGCGGCGGTTGGCGCGGGCGTGAACGTCGGGAGAACTCTGGCCCGCGGTGTCCGCTTGGTCCGGTTCCGCCGCCGCCGCGTGCCGAGACCTCCGGCATGCACGACGAGCTCACCGAGGTGGCGCAGCACGTGGCCGCGCCCGGTCGCGGACCCCTGGCTGGGGTGGCCGGCGACCTGGCACGGCCCGCTCTCGTCGTCGGCTCCGGGCTGCCGGTGGCCGACCTCGAGGTGATCTTCCGGGACGAGGACCTGCCGTGCGTCGCGGTGCTCGACGACGACGGCGGCCGCGTGGGCCTCGTCACGCGGGCGCGGTTCACCGCCGCGATGACCGGCCGGCTCGGCTACGGCCGCGCGGTGCTGGTGCGACGTCCCACGGGGGACGTGGCCGACTGGTCCGCGCTCGTCGTGCCCCCGCACGCCCCGGTGGCCGAGGTAGCCACGCGCGCGATGGGGCGGCGCGGCGAGCGGCGGTACGACGACGTGCTCGTCCGCGGCGCGGCGTGGGGCTCGGCGGGCGCGGCCGACCTGGTGCTGGCGCTCGTGGGCGCGCTCGCGCAGCGCTCGACGCACGACCCGCTGACGGGCCTGCCCGGCCGGCCCAGCACCTGGCACGCGCTCGCCCGCCGCTGCGAGCTGGCCGTGCGGACCCGCGCCCGCGTGGTGCTCGTGCTCCTCGACGTGCGTGGCATGACCGAGACCAACGCGCGCCACGGCCAGGCCAACGGTGACGCGCTGCTCGTCGAGCTGGCCCACCGCCTGGCGGCGGCGCTGCCGCCGGGCAGCGAGGCGGGCCGCGTGGACGGCGACCGGTTCGCGGTGCTCGCGACGCTGCCACCGGTGGACGACCTGCGGGCCGCCGCGCAGGCCGAGGCGGTGCGCCAGCAGACGGTGGCGGCGCTGCTGGCGCCGTCCGGCGGCATCCCGCCGGCGGCCTGGCCGTGGCTGCACTCGGCGGTGGTGTGGTCGTTCGCCGGCGCGGCGGTGCCCGACGACCTGGTCCGCGAGGCCGAGCACCGGCTGCGCCGGGCGAAGGCCGCCGCCCGTCGGGCCGACGCCGGGCCGGCCTCGCCCTGAGGCGCCGGGCGGCGCCACCATGGGAGGGTGATCGCTCGTCGGGCCGTGGTGCACGGGGACGTCCAGGGCGTCGGCTTCCGCTGGTGGACCGCGCGGCAGGCCGAGCGGATGGACGTGCGCGGCTGGGTGGCCAACCGCGACGACGGGACGGTCGAGGTGCACGCCGAGGGCGACGCCGTGGCCGTGGACGCCCTGGTCAGCGCGCTGCACGAGGGGCCGCGGTGGGCCCGCGTCGCCCGCGTCGTCGTCGCCGACGAGGACCCGGCCGGTTGGGCCGGCTTCCAGGTGGAGCCGTAGCATCGCGTCCCGTGGCCACCCCCGACTTCGTCCTTGCCCTGCGCGCGAAGATCGGCACCGACCCCCTGTGGCTGCCCGGCGTGACGGCCGTGGTGCTGCGCGAGCGCGAGGTGCTGCTGGTGCGGCGCGCCGACACCGGCGAGTGGACGCCCGTCACCGGGATCGTCGACCCCGGCGAGCAGCCCGCCGCGGCCGCCGTCCGGGAGGTGCTCGAGGAGGCGGACGTCGTGGCCACCGCGAGCCGGCTGGCCTCGGTCGGCGTGACCGAGCCCGTGACCTACGCCAACGGCGACCGGTCGCAGTACGTGGACCTCACGTTCCGGTGCGACTTCGTCTCGGGCGAGCCGCACCCGGCCGACGGGGAGAACACCGACGCGGCCTGGTTCGCGCTCGACGCGCTGCCGCCGATGCCGCCCCACATGTGGCGGCGCGTGGCCAGCGCGCTGTCCGACGACCCCGCGGCGGCCTTCGAACGATGAGGTCCGCGCGCGCAGCCGTGGCGCCGGACGCCGCCGGCGGGTTCCTCTCCCGTCAGGCGGTGCTCGGCGTGTACCTGCCGGCGCTCTGCTTCGAGGTGGGCATGGGCGCCGTCACGCCCATGGTCGCGGTCCGTGCGGTCGACCTGGGCGCCTCGCTCGCGGTGGCCGGCGTGCTCGCCGCGCTGCTCGCGGTGGGGCAGATCCTCGGCGACGTCCCCGCCGGGGCCCTGGCCGCGCGCATCGGCGACCGCAACGCGCTGCTCGTCGCCGCGGTCGCGTCCTCGGCCATGCTGGCGGTCTGCGCGGTGGCCGGTTCGCCGATCCTCTTCGGCGTCGCGGTGCTGCTCACGGGCGCCACCAACGCGGTCTACATGCTGGCCCGGCAGGCCTACATCACCGAGATCACGCCGCCGCTGTTCCGCGCCCGCGCGCTGTCGCTGCTGGGCGGGGTGGCGCGGATCGGCGTCTTCGTCGGGCCGTTGCTCGGGGCGGCCGTGGTGCACCAGGCCGGCACGCGCAGCGTGTTCTGGCTCGCGCTGGGGGTGGTCGCGGTCGCCGGGGTGGTGGTCGCGGTGGTGCCGGACGTCGAGGGCGGTCGCGCGGCGGCCGCCGCGGGCCCGCGCGTGCCGTTGCGGCGCGTCGTGGTGGAGCACCGGCGCGTGTTCGGCTCGCTCGGCATGGCCGTGCTGCTCGTGGGCGCGACCCGCGGTGCCCGCCAGGTGGTGCTGCCCCTGTGGGGCGTCCACCTGGGCCTGCAACCGGCGACCACGTCGCTGATCTACGGGCTCTCCGGGGCGCTCGACATGGCGGTGTTCTACCCCGCGGGCAAGCTCATGGACCGCCGGGGGCGGCTCTGGGTGGCCGTGCCGTCGATGCTGGCCCTCGGGGCCACGCTGCTCGTGCTGCCGCTGGCGCACGGCGTCGTCGCGCTGGCGCTCGTGGCCATGGCGATGGGCCTGGCCAACGGCGTGGGCTCGGGGATGATCATGACGTTGGGCGCCGACGTGGCGCCGCGGGCGGTGCGCGCCCAGTTCCTCGGCGTGTGGCGGCTGCTGTCCGACGCGGGGGCGGCCGCGGGGCCGCTCGTCGTCGCCGCGGGCGCCGGCCTGGGCAGCCTCGCCGGGGGCGTGCTCGTCATGGGCGGCGTCGGCGTCGTGGCGGCAGGGGCGCTGCGGCTCACCGTGCCGCGCTGGTCGGTGCACGCCAACGCCCGCACGCGCGTCGCGGCGGGACTGACGCCCGAGGGGCGCCCCGCGGCGCTCGCGCGGCCGTCGCCGTAGCGGGTCCGCGCCACGGAGCCGGCGGCCCGGCCCGGGGCGTCAGCGCAGCACGAGGACGGTGCCCGCGGCGGGCGCCGCGGGGTCGCCGAGCCCGGTCGCGGCGCTCGGGATGCCGCTCTGGGTGGTGACCACCAGGTGACCCTCGACCGCGTCCACCTCGTCGACGAACCCCGGCAGCGGGGTGCGCCACCGGATCGCACCCGTCGCCAGGTCGACGCCGACGAGCGTCGTCGGGCCGCCGCTCACGTCGACGGACACCGTGCTGCCGTCCTCCGACCGCACGAGCGGTGCGGCGACGAGCAGCGCCGCCGTGCGCCCGTCGGTGAAGGCCTCCCGGGGGACCTCGGCCGGGCCGGGGGCACCCGGCGTCAACGTCCCGTCCAGCCACAGCTGCTTGCCCGTCCGCAGGTCCACGCCGGCGGCGCCGCCGTCGAGCAGGGCCATCACCGCGACGCCGTGCGCGCGGGCCAGGAGGTCCACGTAGCCCTGCGCCGAGCGCCAGCGCTGCGTGCCGCCGGCGTCGTAGGCGCGCAGCGACACCGGTCCGACGCCGGCGAGGACGACGTCGGACGGCGTGCCGTCGGTGGCCGCCGGGTTGAGCACCTGCGCGCCGAACGTGACCGTCCCGTGCGGGCCCCGCAGCGCGCTGGCCCCGTCCTGGCCCGAGCCGCCCAGCTCGAGGACGCCTCCGTCGACGTACGGCTCGACGATCGAGGACGACGACGTCCCGGCCTCGCCGACCGCGGCACCGTCCGCCGTGAACACGCCCTGGACGCCGCACCCGTAGACCTCGACGAGCGAGCCGACCGTGAGCACCTCGGGCGGGCGGATCGAGGCCGAGAGCGTCGGGGTGGCGCCGGTGCGGTCCTGGTTCACCGTCACGCACGACCACACGTCGGTCACCGGGTGGAAGCGCAGCGTGTGCTCCCACCGCAGGGCGCCCGTGGTGGCGTCCTCGAGCCGGACCACCGCGTCCTGGCCCTGCGTGATGCGACCGTCGATGGAGTAGCCGCCGTCGAGGGCCGTCACGTGCACCTGGCTCGTGGGCGGCGCCGGTCCCACCAGGCGCGCCGTCGCGAGGCCGCCGTCGCTCGTGCCGGCGGCCCACGCGACACCCTCGCCCAGGCTGCGTCGGGCCCACGTCCCGTCGGCGTGCACCACGGTCACCTGGTCGGGCGCGTCGGGACCGCCCCAGCAGACGAGCGGGTCGACGACCGCGGCGCCGCCGCGCGCCGACGACGAGACGCGGCACTGCGCGCCGGCAGCCATCGGCACCTGCCAGCGCTCGACGCCCGTCCCGGCGTCCAGCGCGTGCAGCGCCCCGTCCCGCTGCACCACGACCAGGCCTGGCAGGAACGCCGTCGCGGACGACTGCGTCCCGGCGGACCACGCGACCCGGGGCGCGTCGGCGAGCGACAGCACCCCACCCGGCGCCGACGCGAGCCGCTCCGCGCGGTTGCGGTCCCTGAGGTCCGCCGACATGCCCCACGACGAGAACGCGAGGAGCACGACGACGCCGGCCGCGACCGCCAGGCGGCCCCGGTGCCGGCGGGACGGGCGCTCCGGGGAGCCGTCGTCGTCCCGCGCGGGATGGGCCTGCGAGGTGGTTGGGCCCCCGCGGGCGGGCTCGTCCACGTCCGCGTCGCCGAGCCTGCCGAGATCGACGACGACGTGATCGGATGCCCCCCGGCGCCACACCATCACTGCACCGTAACCGACGCGCCGGCCCGGGAGCGGCGGTTCGGGCCGGGTCAGTCGAGCGCGGCCAGCAGGCCCACCACCACGTCGGCGGCGCGGTCGGCCGCGTCGTCCACGTGCTGCGCGAACTCGTGCGCGCCGCACAGGTCGCTGATGCCGCGCACCGAGACGAACGGCACGCCGAACAGGTGGGCCGTCTGCGCCAGCGCGGTCGACTCCATGTCCGTGGACAGGGCGCCCGGGAAGTCGCGCCGCACCTCGTCGACCAGCGGGCCGTCGACGAACGTGTCGCCCGAGACCACCTCGCCCGCGCGCACCGTGTGCCCGCCCGCGGCGGCCTGCGCGGCGCCCACCAGGACCTCGTCGGCGGCGAACGTCGCCGGCATGCCCGGCACCTGCCCCATGACGTAGCCGAACGCGCGGGCGTCGGCCCGCGCGTACGCGTACGACGTGCCGACGACGACGTCGCCCACGCCCACGCCGACGCCGAGCCCGCCCGCCGAACCCGCGCTCACGAGCGCCCTGGCGCCGCGCCCGGCCACGACGGCGCCCGCCACCGCGGCGTTGACCAGGCCGATGCCGGTGGTCACCAGGAGCACGTCCCGCCCGGCGAGCCGCAGCGCGCGCACGCGCGCGCCGCCCACCCGCTCGTCCGACCCCTGCGCCTGCGCGCGCGCGACGAAGGGCTGGGCCTCCTCGTCCATGGCGACGCAGACGACGACCGGGTGGCTCCGCTCCCTCGTCGTGCCGCGGTCCCTGCGCGTGGCCTGCTCCGGGGCCGGATGGGCCTCCGGGGTGGCCTCGCTCACGCGGTCACCTGCGCCCACTCGGCGCGGTGCGCGAGGAACTCGCGTGCGGCCTGCTGCGCGCCCTCGAGCGTGTGGTGCGCGCCCCAGCCGCACTGCACCTCGTTGGCGGCCGGCACCTCGGTGGCCTCGAAGATGTCGCGGAGGGTCGCCTCGACCAGGGCCAGCACGTCGTCGTACGCCCACTCGCCGGACAGGATGAGGTAGAACCCGGTCTGGCAGCCCATGGGGGAGAAGTCGACGACCGCGCCCGAGTGGTCACGGCTCTTCTCCGCGAACAGGTGCTCGATCGAGTGGACCGTGTCCATCTCGAGGTGCGCCGCGTTCGGCTGGGTGAAGCGGATGTCGTACTTGACGAGCACGTCGCCGTGGGGGAGCACCTTGCGGTCCGCGAGGCGGACGTAGGGGGCCAGGACGGTGCGGTGGTCGAGGTTGAACGACTCGACGTTCATGCGGGAGGTCTCCACGGGACAAGTGTCGCGCCTGCGGCCGACACTGCCGTCATGGCGGACGTCCGGGTGGGCATCTCCGGGTGGTGCTACCCGTCGTGGCGGGGCGCCTTCTAGCCCGTGGGGCTGCCGCAGCGCCGCGAGATCGAGCACGTCGCGCAGCGGCTGCGCACCGTCGACGTGGCTGGAGGTGGCCGCGCTGGACCGCTGGGCGGCGCGCGTGTGCGGCCGGGTGCCGGACCGGCGCGAGGCTCAGCGGCCGCGGAGCCGGTCGGTGAGGCGGCGCTCGCGCTTCGTCGGGCGGCCGGCACCGCGGTCGCGGAGCGCCAGCAGGGGGACGCGCTCGCGGGGCACCGGTGCCGGCGACCGGTCCAGGTAGCAGGCGGCCGCCACGTCGGCCCCGACGCGCTTGACGACGAGGCGCTCGACCACGACGAGCCGCTCGCGCGTGTCACCGCCGCGCACGTGGACCTCGTCGCCGGGCACGACGAGCGTGGCCGGCTTCGCCCGCTCGCCGTTGACCCGCACGTGGCCGGCCCGCACGGCGGCCGCGGCCTGCGACCTCGTCGGGAACAGGCGCACGGCCCAGGTCCAGGCGTCCACGCGCGCCCGCACCACCGGTTCGCTCACGCCCGCCCCTCCTCCGGCCCCGCCGGCGCTACCGGCGCAGGTCCAGGTAGCGCTCGATGAGGGCCTTCGTCGACGGGTCCTGCGCGGCCAGCGCGGCGGCGTCACCCGTGAGCGCCGGCGCGATCTCCAGCGCGAGCTTCTTGCCCAGCTCGACGCCCCACTGGTCGAAGGAGTCGATGCCCCACACCGTGCCCTCGACGAACGTGATGTGCTCGTACAGGGCGATGAGCTGGCCCAGCACGGAGGGCGTCAGCGCCGGGGCGAGGATCGACGTCGTCGGCCGGTTCCCGCTGAACACGCGCGCCGGGACGATCGCCTCGGCCGTGCCCTCGGCGCGCACCTCGTCGGCCGTCTTGCCGAACGCCAGCGCCTTCGTCTGCGCGAAGTAGTTGGCGAGGAAGAGCGCGTGCACGTCGGTGTCGCCGTCGCGCAGCGGGTGCGTCGGGTTGGCCATGGCGATGAAGTCCGCGGGGATGAGGCGCGTGCCCTGGTGGATGAGCTGGTAGAAGGCGTGCTGGCCGTTGGTGCCGGGCTCGCCCCAGAACACCTCGCCGGTCGCGGTGGTGACGGGCGAGCCGTCCCAGCGCACCGACTTGCCGTTCGACTCCATGGTCAGCTGCTGCAGGTAGGCCGGGAACCGGGAGAGGAACTGGTCGTAGGGCAGCACCGCGTGCGTGTGCGCGCCGAGGAAGTTGACGTACCAGACGTTGAGCAGGCCCATGAGCGCCGGCACGTTGGACGCCAGCGGCGTGGTGGCCACGTGCTCGTCGACCACGTGGAAGCCGTGCAGGAACTCCGCGAAGCGCTCCGGGCCGATCGCGATCGCCAGCGACAGGCCGATCGCCGAGTCCACCGAGTAGCGTCCGCCGACCCAGTCCCAGAACCCGAACGCGTTGTCGGGGTCGATGCCGAACGCTGCGACCTTGTCCAGCGCGGTGGACACGGCCACGAAGTGGTGCGCCACGGCCGAGCCGCGGGCGGCGTCGGTGTCGTCGATCCGGCCCTCGTCGACGAGCTTGGCCCACAGCCAGTCGCGGGCCAGACGCGCGTTCGTCAGCGTCTCGAGCGTGCCGAACGTTTTGGAGGCGACGATGAACAGCGTCGTCGCCGGGTCGAGGTCCTTCGTCTTCTCCGCGAGGTCGGTGGGGTCGATGTTGGAGACGAACCGCAGCTCCAGCCCCTCCTGGACGTAGGGCTGCAGCGCCAGGTACGCCATCGCGGGCCCGAGGTCGGAGCCGCCGATGCCGATGTTCACCACGGTCTTGACGCGCTCGCCGGTGGCGCCCGTCCAGGCGCCCGAGCGGACCCGCTCGGCGAAGGCATACATCTTCGCCAGCACCGCCTGCACGTCCGCATCGACGTGCTG
The DNA here is from genome assembly GCA_021793115.1 of Actinomycetes bacterium. Next base: position 17,767 of record JAJYTJ010000058.1, read on the forward strand.
GCCGTCGACGACGAGCTCGGGCTGGGCCCCGGCGGGCCGGCGCAGCGCGGTGTGCAGCACCGCCCGGTCCTCGGTGATGTTGATGTGGTCGCCCCGCAGCATGGCGCCGAAGCGGCCCGCGACGTCCACCTGCTCGGCGAGCTCGACGAGCAGCGCGAGCGTGGTGTCGGTGACGAGGTTCTTCGACAGGTCCACCGTGAGGTCGCCGACGCCGAACGTCAGGCGTTGCGCGCGCCCTGGGTCGGCCGCGAACCAGCCCCGCAGGTCCGGCCGCAGCGTGCTCTCGTGGTCCGACAGCGCGGCCCAGGCGGCGGTGGTGGTCGGGTCGATCGGCGGCGTGGGCACGGCAGGCTCCCTCGGTGGGCGGATGGTGCGTCCAGCCTATTGACGTCACGCGCGGCGGGTGCAACGCGCGGGCGGCCGGCGGCGCAGTCGGGGCGCAGGATCGCGCACCATCCGTCGCCCGCGTGCGCTCCGGTGGCGTGTCTGTGGCCCCGGGCCGTGGCGAGGTCGAGGCCGGGCGCCGCGGCGCTCCTAGGCTGGCGCGCGTGACCGCTCCCTCGTCGCTGGTGTGCTGCGGGCTCGCGACGCTCGACGTCGTGCAGCGGGTGGACCGCGTCCCCGGGGCCGACGAGAAGGTCGTCGCCCGTGGGCTGGACGTGACGTTCGGTGGGCCCGCGGCCAACGCGGCCGCCACGGCTGCCGCCCTCGGGGTGAGCGCGGTGCTCGTCACGGCGCTGGGGCAGGGGCCCGTCGCGCGGCTCGTCCGTGAGGGGCTCGCCGGTGCCGGCGTGCGCGTGGTCGACCTCGCCGGGCCGGGCGCCGGCGACCCGCCGGTCTCCACCGTTCTGGTGACGCGCGGCACCGGCCGGCGGGCGGTCGTCTCGACCAACGCCACGCTGCGGGCCGACGACCTGGGCCCGGGGGCGGCGCGCGCCGCCGCGGAGCTGCTGGACGTGGCGGGCGCCGTGCTCGTGGACGGGCACCACCTCGCGGCCGGGGTCGCCGTGGCGGAGGCGGCGCGGCGGCGCGGCGTCCCGGTGCTGGCCGACGGCGGCTCGTGGAAGCCGGGGCTGGAGCGGCTCCTGGCCCTGGTCGACGTGGCGATCCTCTCCGCGGACTTCGTCGTGCCCGGCGCGATCGGGGTGCGTGGGACGCCGGGCGAACGGGTCGCCGATCCGGAGCGCGCCGGTGGGCTGATCGCCGATCCGGAGCGCGCTGGCGGGCTGATCGCCGATCCCGAGCGCGCTCGCGGGCTGATCGCCGATCCGGAGCGCGCTGGCGGGCTGATCGCCGATCCGGAGCGCGCCGGTGGGCTGATCGCCGATCCCGAGCGCCCCGGCAGGCGAACCGGGCCGCGCGCGGTCGACGACCTCCTGGACGCGGTGGCGGCGCTCGGCCCGTCGTTCGTCGCGCGGTCGTCGGGTGCCGGGCCGGTCCGGGTACGGCTGCCCTCCGGGGCGTACGACGAGGTGGTGCCGCTCCTCGTCCCGCCCGGGCAGGTGGTCGACACGCTCGGCGCGGGGGACGTGCTGCACGGTGCCGTCGGCGCCGCGCTCGCCCGCGGCATGGACGCCTCCGTGGCCCTCTGGGAGGGGATCGAGCTCGCTACGGAGTCCGTGCGCCACGCGGGCGCCCTCGGCTGGGTAGGACACCACCCCCGCTGACCCGCCCCCACCCACCCATCCCCACCCACCCATCCCCACCCACCCATCCCCACCCACCCATCCCCACCGACCCATCCCCACCGACCCATCCCCACCCACCCAGTGGAACGAACCGGTCGGCCCAGGCGGCGAGTCGCGATGTGTCCGTTCCACTGCCGGGGGAGGGGTGGAACGAACGGGGGTCCACAGCCCGCGTGTCGCGGTGTGTCTGTTCCAGTGCGTGGAGGGGTGGGTGACGGGGGTGGTGGCCAGGGGAGACGTGCCATGAGGTGGGTGCCCTGACGGGGCGTCCCGGTGGTTGGTCACGATGTGGTCACGAGCTGTGCGCGGGCGTTGACGGGGGATTAGTAAGGACGCTCTACTAACAAACGTGACGACGACGACATCCCGGGGCATCCGGTTGGGTCCGGCGCTGCGGCCGACCGAGAAGGTGCTCCCCGAGCACGCGCGGGCCCACAACCGGTCGCTCGTCCTGGCCCACCTCTTCCACTCCGGCCCCACGTCGCGCGCCGACATCGCGCGCAGCACCGGGCTCACCCGCGTGACCGTCTCCGACCTCGTCGCCGAGCTCATCGGGGAGAACCTCGTCGCCGAGCTCGGCGTCCGCGTCGGGGGACGCGTGGGCAAGCCCGCCACGCTCGTCGGGATGCAGACCGAGGCGTTCCACATCGTCGCGGTGGACCTCACGGACGACGCCGCGCTCACCGGCGCGGTCATGACGCTGGCGAGCGACGTCGTCGCGCGCCGGACGGCCGCCCTCGACGGGCGCACCGGCGACGAGGCCGTGGCGGTGCTCGAGGGGCTGTGCCGCGACCTGCTCGCCGCGGCGACGCAGCCGGTCATCGGCATCGGCATCGGCTCGCCCGGCGTCATCGACGCCGACGGCGTGGTGCTCGAGGCGCCGAACCGCGGCTGGTTCGGCGTGCCACTCGCCGCCCGGCTGCAGGCTGCGCTCGGGGTGCCCGTGCACGTCGCCAACGACGCCAACGTCCAGGCGCTCGGCGAGTACACGTACGGCGGCGCCGGCGGGTCGCTCATGGTGGTGACGATCGGGCAGGGCGTCGGCGCCGGCATCGTGCTGGACGGCGCGCTGGTCCGCGGCCGCCACGACGCCGCGGGCGAGATCGGCCACGTCACCGTGGTCGACGAGCGGGACGCGCTCGCCGGCGAGCCGGCGCCCCTGCCGTGCGTGTGCGGGCGCGCCGGCTGCCTGGAGACCGTGCTCTCCGTACCGGCCCTGCGGCGTCGCGTCGCGGGACTGTCCCCCGAGGAGTCCGACGCCGAGCTGGCGTCGGTCGGACGGAAGCTGGGGATCGCCCTGGCTCCCGTCGTCAGCGCGCTCAACCTCGCCGAGGTGGTGCTGTCCGGACCGCGGGAGCTGGTCGGCGGCGCGCTTCGTGAGGCTGCGCTGGACACCGTGCGCTCCCGGACCATGCCCGTCATCGGGCGTGACCTCGAGATGCGGACGGCGTCGACCGGCGAGGACCGGGCCCTCTCGGGGGCGGCGGTCCTCGTCCTGTCGGGCCAGCTCGGGGTCACGTGACGATCCCGAGCCGGCACCAGGTCGACAGCACCAGGCGACGCCGTCCGGCGCTCGCCGGCAATCCAGGAAGGAACCCAACGTGAAGAAGCTACGCATCGTAGCCGTGGGGTCGCTGGCAGCGCTCGCGCTGGCGGCGTGCTCGTCGAACGCGGGCACCCCTCAGGCCGCGGCGACCGGCGGCGGGGCGACGACGCCCGCGACCGCCGAGGCGGCGAACATCAAGCTGTGGCTCGTCGGCAGCGACACGCCCGACGCCCTGCGGACCTACCTCAAGACCGAGTTCGCGAAGGAGAACCCGGGCTCGACCCTCACCATCGAGGAGCAGAGCTGGGGCGACCTGGTGACCAAGCTCACCACCGCGCTCCCGGACGCCGCGAACACCCCGGACGTCACCGAGCTCGGCAACACGCAGTCCTCGACCTTCACCAACGTCGGCGCGTTCCTCGACATCACCGACCAGGTGCCCGCGCTCGGCGGCGACAAGCTGCTCAAGGGCTTCGTCGAGGCCGGCGTGGTCGACGGCAAGAACTACACGCTGCCCTACTACTTCGGGTCGCGGTACGTGTTCTACCGCAAGGACCTCTGGGCCGCCGCGGGCGTGACCGCGCCGCCGAAGACGCTCGCCGAGTTCAACCAGGATGTCGCGACGATCGCCCAGA
>JAJYTJ010000059.1 GCA_021793115.1 Actinomycetes bacterium
GGCCGCGGAGGCCGACGGCGGGACCGCCGTCATGGCCGGCTGGGACGGCGCGGCGCACGGCGTGCTGGTGCTGCGCGACCCGCTCAAGCCGACGAGCGCCCAGGCGGTCGCCGAGCTGCGGGCGCTGGGGCTGCGGCCGGTGCTCCTCACGGGCGACAACCCGGGCGCCGCCCGGGCGGCCGCGCGCGAGGCGGGGATCGCGGACGAGGACGTGGTCGCGCAGGTGCTGCCGGAGGACAAGGTGGCCGCCGTGGCGCGGCTGCAGGCGCAGGGCCGCACGGTCGCGATGGTGGGCGACGGCGTCAACGACGCCGCGGCCCTGGCGACGGCCGACCTCGGGCTCGCGATGGGCACCGGAACCGACGTGGCGATGCAGGCGGCCGACCTCACGCTGGTGCGCGGCGACCTGCGCTCCGCACCCCAGGCGATCCGCCTGTCGCGCGCCACGCTGCGGATCATCAAGCAGAACCTGTTCTGGGCGTTCGGGTGCACCGTCGCGGCCATCCCGCTGGCGGCGTTCGGCCTGCTCAACCCGATGATCGCGGGCGCGGCCATGGCGTTCAGCTCGGTGCTGGTGGTGACGAACTCGCTGCGCCTGCGCCGCTTCGCCTGACCCGGGTGGAACGAACACGCCCCGACACGCCGCGCGTCGGGGCGTGTTCGTTCCACTGAGGGGGCGGGTGGTGCGCGGGTGAGGGGGTCGGTGGTGCGCGGACGAGGAATGTGATATCACTTTGCTATCGCGACGCCGGACGTCCCGGCGCGCGCTCGCAAGGAGTCCCCATGTCCGACATCGCCACCGCGCAGGGGCCGGTGGACCACGACCCCAACGCCCGCCCCGGCGCCCGGGTCGACGTCACGGAGAGGCCCGCCTGGGCGCTGCCGGGCGGCCCGGCATTCCTCGTCGTCCTGCTGGCCATCGCCGCCCTCCTGGGCGGCTTCGCGCTCTTCGCCCACGCCGACTCCTCCGGCAACGGCGCGTGGGGCATCCTCGGGGTGGTGCTCGTCCTGGCCGCCGTCGTGGCGTTCACGGGCCTGACGATCATCAGCCCCGGCACCACGCGGGTGGTCCTCTTCTTCGGGCGCTACGTGGGCACCGTGCGGCACACGGGCCTGGTCTTCACGGTGCCGCTGGCCACCCGCCGCAGCGTGTCCGTGCGGGTGCGCAACTTCGAGACGAGCGAGCTCAAGGTCAACGACCAGGAGGGCAACCCGATCAACATCGCCGCGATCGTCGTGTGGCAGGTCGCGGACACCGCCAAGGCCGTCTTCGCGGTGCAGGACTACGGCGACTTCGTGCGCGTCCAGTCCGAGTCGGCGCTGCGGCACGTGGCGATGTCCCACCCGTACGACCACCCGGACTCGGGCGAGAACTCGCTGCGCGGCGCCACCGACCTGGTCTCCGGCGAGATCGCCGACGAGGTGGCCGCGCGCGTCGCGATCGCCGGTGTCGAGGTCATCGAGGCGCGGATCTCCAACCTCGCCTACGCCCCCGAGATCGCGGGCGCCATGCTGCAGCGGCAGCAGGCCGGCGCGATCATCGCCGCCCGCAGCCGCATCGTCGAGGGCGCGGTCACCATGGTCAAGGATGCGCTCGGCCGCCTCGAGGCGGACTCCATCGTCGAGCTGGACGACGAGCGCAAGGCCGCCATGGTGTCGAACCTGCTCGTCGTGCTCTGCGGCGAGGCGCGGGCCACCCCCGTCGTCAACACGGGGACCCTCTACCAGTGACCGAGCAGGGAACCGAGCCGCAGCAGCCCCGGCGCGAGCCCGCCGCGCGCGAGCGCAAGGCCGTGCTGCTGCGGCTCGACCCTGCCGTCCACGACGCCCTGGCCCGCTGGGCGTCCGACGAGCTGCGCAGCGTCAACGCGCAGATCGACCTGCTGCTGCGCGAGGCCCTGGCCCGCGCCGGTCGGTCCCCCGCCGGCCTGGCACCACCCCGCCGGCCCGGGCGGCCGTCGACGTGACGGCCCGGGCCGGTGCCCGGCGGAAGCGCGCCGCCCGCCGCACGCGTCTCGTCACCGGGAATCCTCAGGCCCCGTCCAGCCGGGCGTCGTAGTGTCCCGGTCCATGGCCGTGCCGGAGTCGTCGACCCCGCCCGCCCTCGCCGCCGAGGTGCCGGGCACCGTCGCCCCAGCCACCACCGTCCCCAGCCCGCGGCGCCTTTGGGCCGAGGTCTGGATCGTGCTCGGCATGTCCCTGGGGCAGTCCGCCGTCTACGCGGTCATCAGCCTCGTCGCCAAGCTCACCGCCGGCCCGCCGCTGGCCTCGCAGTCGACGGCGCTCAACGTCAGCCAGTCGCCACGCCCGCTGCTCGACCTCACCTACCAGCTCACGGGCATCTTCTTCGCCGCGCTGCCCGTCGCGCTGGCGCTGTACCTGCTCAGCGACCCGGGTCGCTCGGCGCTGCGCCGCATCGGGCTCACCGGCGAGCGCCCGTGGCGCGACCTGGGCTGGGGCGCCGGGCTCGCCGCGGCCATCGGCGTGCCGGGGCTGGCGTTCTACGCGCTCGGCCGCGCGATCGGCATCACCGTGCAGGTGCAGGCCTCAGCCCTCAACGCGCACTGGTGGACCATCCCCGTGCTCGTCCTCTCAGCGGCGCAGAACGGGCTGCTCGAGGAGGTCGTCGCCGTCGGGTACCTCTCCGAACGGCTCCGGCAGCTGCGGTGGCGCGGCCCCGCGATCGTCGTCGCCTCGGCCCTGCTGCGGGGCTCGTACCACCTCTACCAGGGCTGGGGTCCGTTCATCGGCAACGCCGTCATGGGCGTCGTCTTCGCCGAGTACTACCGGCGCACGCGCCGCGTCGCACCGCTCGTCGTCGCGCACTTCCTCATGGACATGGTCGTGTTCGTCGGGTACGACCTGATCCCGCACGCGTGGCTGGCCGGGCTGGGGCTCACCTGAGCCGCCCGCGCCGGTCCCCGATCGCCCGTCCGGCCCGGTCGCTCTGCCTAGACTCGCCCAGGTGAGCACCGCGCAGGAGGGGGTCGCGGCCGACCGGACCGGGCAGGGACCGGCGGTCGAGATCGTCGACATCCCCGCCGCCCGCGTCCACCACCAGTCGGACCTGCTCGGGGTGGTGCTCGCCACGCTCGGCGTGGTGCTCGTCGTCGCGCTGGCCGCGTACGCCCACAACACCACCGGCGGCATCGCGGAGGACGTGCAGGGGTTCGCCACGCTGCTGCGCCGCATCCTCTTCGTGCCCGTCTACGTGCTCGTCTCGCTCGTCACCGTGCTGGTGCCCCTCGCCGTGCTCATCGACCTGGCGGCGCGCCGCCAGGGCCGCCTGCTGCTCGAGACGTCGGCGGCCGGCGCCGCCGGCCTGGCCCTGACGACGTTCGGCCACTGGGCGCTCGTCACCTTCGGCAGCCACGAGCTCGTCGCCACGATGTCCGTGATCCAGACCGACGCGGTCACCAACCTCGACGTGCCGGTGCTCACGCTGCCGGGCTACGTCGCCATGCTCGCCGCGCTGCTGACGCTGGCGGGCCCGCGGGCGCACCGCAGCTCGGTGCGGTGGAGCTGGAACGCGCTGTGGACCGCGATCGGCGTCACGCTCATCACCGCGCAGGTCTCGCTGCCAGGCGTCGCGCTCGCGCTGGCGCTGGGGCGGCTGGCCGGCCTCGGCGTGCGCTACCTCGCCGGGGTCGCCCCCGAGCGCGCCTACGGCGATGCCCTCGTCGCCGGCGTCCGGCGGGCCGGCTACACGCCCGTGTCGCTGGTCCGGGTGCCCGACGCCGACACCCGGATCGCGGCCGAGCAGCTGCACCGCGAGCACAACCTGCCCGAGCCCGACGAGGCCTCGGCCGCGCTCGTGCGCTCGTCCGACGCCCGCGTCTACCAGGTGCGCACGTCGTACGGCGAGGTCCTCGACCTGCGGGTGCTCGACGGCGACCGCCAGGTGGTGGGCCTGCTGGCCCGCACGTGGCGCAGCCTGCGGCTGCGGGGGATCGAGGGCCGCAACGTCGTCTCGCTGCGGCAGGCCTCGGAACGCGCGGCGCTGCTGGCCTACGCGGCCACCGCCGCCGGCGTCCACACCCCGCGCCTGCTGCGCATCAGCGAGAACGCCGACTCGATGATGCTGCTCCAGGAGCACCCCGCGGGCGCCGTGCCCCTCAGCCACATCGCCGACGACGAGCTCACCGACGACCTCCTCGCGGAGGTCTGGACGCAGCTGCGCGCCGCCCACCACGCCGGCATCGCGCACCGCGCCATCACGGCCGACACCGTGCTCGTCGGGCCGGGGACCACGCACCACGGCGTGTGGCTCACCGGCTGGGACTCGGGCGACGTCGCCTCGTCCGACCTGGCGCGCCGCATCGACATCACCCAGATGCTCGCGGTGCTCGCGCTGCGCGTCGGCGCGGCGCGTGCCGTCCGGTCCGTCGCCGACGCGCTGGCCGACGACGACGTCGCCGCCATCGGCCCGATGCTCCAGACCATCACGCTGCCGCGCCAGACGCGCGAGCTCATGCGCCACCACCGTGAGGTGCTCGCCGAGCTGCGGCAGGAGATCGTCGCGCGCCTGCCGGAGGCCGACATCGCGCCGCAGCGCCTGGTCCGGTTCGGCGCGCGCACGGTGCTGACGATCGTCGTCTCCATCGTCGCGGCGTTCGTCGTCCTCACCACCATCAACGTGCACCAGATCGGGCTCGCGCTCAGCGGCTCCGACTGGCGCTACTCGGTGACGGCCTACGTGCTGGGCCTGGTGACGCTCGTCGGCGCCGCGCTGAGCCTGGTGGCCTTCGCGCCGGTGCGGGTGAGCCTGTGGCACGCGACCGTGGTCCAGGCCGCGGCGTCCTTCGTCGCCCTCGCGGCGCCCGCGGGAATCGGTCCCGCCGCGCTCAACCTCCGCACGCTCACGCGGCGCGGCGTGTCCACCACGCTGGCCACCGCCACCGTGGCGCTCATCCAGGTGGCCCAGATGGTGGTCACCGTGCTGCTGCTGGTGGTGCTCACGCTGACGTCCGGGACGCAGCAGCAGTCGCCGGTGCCGCTGTCGCCGGCCGTGCTCGTGGTCATCGGGATCGTCGTGCTCGCGCTCGCGGCCGCGCTGCTCGTGCCGCAGGTGCGCGCCTGGGTGGGCAAGCGCGTCATGCCGACGCTGCGGCAGACGTGGCCGCGGCTCGTCGAGGTCGTCGGGCAGCCCGGGCGGCTGCTGCTGGGGCTGGGCGGCAACATGGTCACCACCCTCGGGTACGTGCTGGCGTTCGACGCCGCGCTGCACGGGCTGGGCCAGCACGTGAGCCTGGTCCAGGTGGCGATCGTCTACCTGGCCGGCACCACGCTCGGTGCGCTGGTGCCGACGCCCGGCGGGGTGGGCACCACGGAGGCCGCGCTCGCGGCCGGCCTCGGTACCGTCGCGGGGATCAACCCCGGTGTCGCCTTCTCCGTGGCGGTGCTGTTCCGCGTGCTCACCTACTGGCTGCGGATCCCGCTCGGCTGGGTGGCGATGCGCCGCCTGCAGCGGGCGGGCGAGCTGTAGCTCAGGCGGCCGCGTCGTCCTGCGTCGGCAGGAGCGCCAGCGCGCCAATCTCGGCAGCCCGGCGGGCCCACGCCTGCAGCCGCGCCGCGGGAAGGTCGGCGTGCGGGGTGGGGGAGCTGAAGGGGCTGGCAGCCTGTCCGCGCTGGTCCATCGTCGTGTCCTGTCTTTCGGCAGCCCGGCTGACCCGTGATGGGCCCCGTGGCTTTGCGTCCCCGCCTCACAGCGGGTTTGCCGGTTCGCTGACAGGTCCGACAGTAGACGATGACTACGCCCGGACGGAAGCCGTCAGAACGGCCAAATCGGGCGAGTGGCCGATTTCACCCGGCGCCGACAAAAGTGCAGGTCACGGCTTTGTCCGTCGTTGATGTGAACGTTAACCGAGAATTCGCCTCGACCATTCACCCGTTTGGCCCAAAGCAGTCATAAGCGGACGTCCCCACTGACCTGCCGCAGTCACAACGGGGCGTCGAGCCACAGCTCCCGCGCCGGCAGCAGCGTCTCCAGCTCCGCGAACAGGTCGTCCGGCAACGGCTGCTGCGCCGCGGCCACCGTCGTGGCGATGCGCTCGGGCCGCGACATCCCGACGATGGTCGAGGCGAACGTCTCGTCCCGGACGGAGAACTGGAGCGCGGCGGTCGGCAGGTCGGTGCCGTACCGCGCGCAGACGGCGCGCATCGCGGAGACCGCATCGAGCACCGGCCCCGGCGCCGGGCGGTAGCCGTAGGTCGTCGGGCTGCCCTCGTCGTCCCGGTGGGCGAGGATGCCGCCGCCGTAGACGGCGGCGTTGAGCACGCCCATCCCCTGCCGCCGGGCCTCGCCGACGAGCGCGCCCGCGCTGCGGTCGACGAGGGTCCACCGGTTGTGGACCAGCAGCACGTCGAACACCTCGAGCGCGAGATAGCGGGCCATGACCCGCACGTCCCCGCCCGCCAGACCGATCGCGCCGACGACGCCGGACTCGCGCAGCGCGACGAGCGCGTCCACCGCACCGCCCGGACCTGCGATGTCGTCGAACTCGTGGAACTCCGGGTCGTGGAGGTGGACCAGCGGCAGGCGGTCGAGCCCGAGCCGCGCCATGGACTCCTCGACGCTGCGGCGCACGCGGTCGCCGGAGTAGTCGCCGTCCGTCGGGTCGGTCTTCGTCTCGACGACCACACCCTCGGGGACGCCCCCGACGCGCCGCAGCGCCTCCCCGATGCGCCGCTCGCTCTCGCCGTCGGAGTAGCCGTTGGACGTGTCGATGAACCGGATGGGGCTGTCGAGCGCCGCGAGCACGGTCTGGATGCCGCGCTCCGCCGGGGTCTCGACGCCGAACAGCCGGGGCATGCTGCCCAGCGGGCCGCCGCCCAGGCAGAGCGCCGACACCTCCAGGCCCGTCGAGCCCAACGGCCGTATCCAGGACACCGCAACCTCCTTGTCGCCGGGCACATCCTGCCGCTATCCGGCCGCCTTGAGAAATGCGTCCACGAGGGGGCCGGTCGTCGTCGCCCCGAAGTCGCCGACCTCGACGAAGCCCGCCACCGCGAGGTCGCCGTGGATCGCGATCATCCAGGCGTGGTTGGCCAGGCCGGAGGAGGTCTGAAACTCCGCCGTGCCGGTCTTCGCGTCGACCTCGGGCGCCGGAACGTCCTTGAGCAGGGTGGCGGTGCCGGCGGTGACCACGCCCCGCATCAGCAGGCGCAGCGTGTCCGCCTCGGCCTGGGTGAGCGGGGCCGGCGGCGGCGTCGCGGTGGGTGCACCGGTCGCGCCGGTGGTGGCACCCGTCGCGCGGGCGGCGGCACCCGCCGCGGGCTTGACCAGCACGGGCGTGACCGTGTGCCCGGCGGCAACGGACGCCGCGACGGTCGCCATCCCGAGCGGCGAGGTGGTCACGCGCCCCTGGCCGATGAGGGAGGCGGCGTGGTCGGTGCCGGTCGAGTCCGCGGGGATGCTCGCAAGGAACGCCGGGAAGCCGAGCGATGGCTCAGGGTCGAGGCCCAGCGACCGCGCCGCGGCGATGAGCGCGTCCTGCGACACGGTCGCCGCCTGCCCGACGAAGGCCGTGTTGCAGGAGTGGGCGAACGCGGTGGTCAGCGGGATGGTGCCCATGGCGGCGGTCGGGTAACCGGGGACGTTGGTGAACCGGTAGCCGTCCACCGTCACGCTCGTCGGGCACGTGAGCGTGGTCGTCGGCGTCGCGCCGGCCCGCAGCAGGGCGAGCGCGGACGCGACCTTGAACGTGGACCCGGGCGCGTACTGGCCCACCGTGGCGGTCGACAGCCCGTCGCCGTTGGGTCCGTTGGCTGCCACGAGCACCGCACCCGTCGAGGGCCGGATCGCCACCAGGGCCGCGTTCCCGGGCACGGACGCGAGGATCTGCTCGGCCTTCACCTGCAGGGCGATGTCGAGCGTCGTCTGCAGGGGTGTGCCGGCGACGGCGTCGACGTGGAACAGCTGCCTGGTGACGGGCCCGTGCGTCGCGATGACCGACAGCCCCGGGGTGCCACGCAGCTGCGCGTCGTACTGCCGCTCGAGGCCGGACGTGCCGGTGAGGTCGCCCGCGACGATCGCCCCGCCGGACGCGTCGACGATCTCCTTCGTCGCCGGCCCCACCTGGCCCAGGATCGCCCGGGCGAACTGGCGCGTGGGCGCGAGCGGCAGCTGGTCGGCCACCGCGTTGACGCCGGGGATCGCGCGCAGCGCCGCGACGTCGTAGGCGGGGTCGTTCTGGCGGACGGTGATCGCCTCGACGAACGCCTTCGGCCCCGCCGCGGCCACCGCCGCCGCGTACGCGGCCGGGTCCAGGTGGAGCGCGGCCGCCAGCGCGTGGGCGGCCGTGGCCTGCCCGGCGGCGTCCGTGACGTGCGTCTTGTCCACCCCGACGTGCCACACCGGGCGGGGCTCGACGATGGGTGTGCCGTCGCCGGCGAGCACCGTGCCGCGTGTGGCGCCCTGGCGCCGCAGCGCGAGGGTCTCGCCGTCGACGAGGTCCGGCGCCAGCAGCGAGGGCCGCCACTGGGCTTGCCAGGCCGGGCCCGAGCCGACCTGGCCGAGCGACAGCTGGGCCGTGACGTCGTAGGTCCAGGGGCGGGACGCGCCCAGGTCCCACGTCCACCGCAGCCCGGCGGTGGCGTGCGTGGTGTCCTTCGGGTCCACCGTCACGGACGTGACCGAGACCTTCGGGACCGCCGCGCCGAGGCCCTTGAAGGCGGTCCCCCGCGCGGCCGCGAGCGCGTCGGGCGAGGGCGCCGTCGCGGGCTCGTCGCTCAGCCTGACCCGGGTGAAGTCCCCGGACGCGAGCGCGGCCGCGAGGGCCGCCGCCTCGGCGTCCGGCGTGGGCCGCTTCGGCGCGCAGGCCGTGACCCCCGTCGCCAGGATCGTGGCCGCGGCCAGCGCCGCCACCACCGTCCGGATCCCCGGTACCCGTGCTGCCCTCACGACGCCCCCTCCGCGGTGCCCCCTCGGCCCCCGCCGAGCCTGCCACGACCGGCCGACGCCCGGGCCCGAACGGACGTCCCGACAACGCTCGGGGCGGGTCACCCGACCGGACGAGGAGTTGCTCCTGGACGTTCATCCAGGTCAGGATGCGCCCATGGCGGGGGAGCAACGACGCGTGGCACCACCCGACGCGGTGCTGCCCCTGGCGAGGCACCACGTGCCGCAGGCCGCGCGGGTCATCGCCACCGCCCTCGCGGACGACCCCGGCTACAGCCACCTCATGCCGGACCCCGCGCGCCGCGTAGCCGAGCTCACGGCGCTGTACCGGCTGACGCTCGCCGACACGATCGTCCACGGGCGTGGCTTCGTCACCATGCTGGGCCCGGTGGTCACCGGTGCGCTCGCCCTGTACCCGCCGGGCGCGTACCCGATGTCGCGGGCGCGCTGGCTGCGCGTCGGCGGTCGGGTCGCGCTGCTCGCCGCGCTCGCGCGCGAGCACAGCCGCGGGCTCATCCGCTTCGGCCAGCTGACGGCGCCGGGCGTCCCGGCCGACTCCTGGTACCTCGAGGCGGCCGGCGTGCGGCCCGACCTGCAGCGCGCCGGGCGCGGCACCGCGCTCATCACCGCGGCGCTCGCCCTCATCGACGCGGCCGGCGACGAGTCGTATCTCGAGACGACGAAGCCCGCGAACGTGGCCTACTACGAGCGCTTCGGCTACTCGTCCATCCGCGAGCCGCTGCCGCTCGCGCCCGGTGGGCCGTCCATCTTCCCGATGCAGCGGACGGCTCACCGCCCCTGAGAGCGGCGCCCGGACGACAATGGCGCCATGACTCCCGTACCCCTTCTCACCCTCAACAACGGTGTCCAGATCCCGCAGCTCGGCCTGGGCGTGTGGCAGGTCGACCCGGCCGAGACGCAGCGCGTCGTCGAGGACGCGTTCGAGGTCGGCTACCGCCACATCGACACGGCACAGATGTACGGCAACGAGGCCGGCGTCGGCGCGGCGCTCGCGGCGTCCGGGCTGGCCCGTGACGAGGTGTTCGTCACGAGCAAGCTCAACAACAACCGGCACGAGCGCACCGCGGCCCTCGAGTCGTTCGACCGCACCCTCGACGCGCTCGGTTCGGACCACGTGGACCTCTTCCTCATCCACTGGCCGCTGCCCGAGGTCGGCGACTACGTCGACACGTGGCACGCCATGGAAGAGATCTACGAGTCGGGGCGCGCCCGGGCGATCGGGGTCTCGAACTTCCACCAGCACCACCTGGACCGCCTCGCGGCGGAGGGGTCCGTCACCCCGGCGGTCAACCAGATCGAGTGCTACCCCTACCTCACCCAGGACGCACTGCGGGCGTACGACGAGGACCACGGCATCGTCACGGAGGTGTGGTCGCCGCTGGGCAGCGGCACGGTGCTCGCCGACGCGACGCTCGCCCGGATCGCGGCCGCCCACGGCGTCTCGCCCGCCCAGGCGACCATCCGCTGGCACCTGCAGCGCGGCGACGTGGTCTTCCCCAAGTCCACGCACAAGGAGCGGCTGGTGCAGAACCTCGACGTGCTCGGCTTCGCGCTGAGCGACAACGAGGTCGCCGAGATCTCGGCGCTCAACAAGGACCTGCGTACGGGCCCCAACCCCGACGAGTTCAACTGGGTGCCGCGCGGCTGACGCGCCGTCGATGGCGCCGGCGGCCGGACGGGACGACGCTAGGGGCATGGACGAATCCCCTCGCGTGACCGTGCTGGGCACCGGCGCCATCGGCTACGGCATGGTCGTCTCGCTGCTGCGCGCCGGCCTGGAGACCACCGCCTGGAACCGCACCCGTGCCAAGGCGGAGCCGCTCGCCGAGCTGGGCGCCACGGTGGTCGACGACCCTGTCGAGGCGGTCAAGGGCGCGGACGTGGTGGTGACGATCCTGTTCGACGCCGACGCCGACGCCGCGGTCATGGCGCAGGCGTTGCCCGCCATGGCACCGGGCGCCGTCTGGGTGCAGTCGTCCACGGTCGGGGCCGCCGGCACGGCGCGCCTCGCGGCGCTGGCCGACGAGCACGGCGTGGGCTTCGTCGACGCCCCGGTGCTCGGCACGCGCAAGCCGGCGCTGGCCGGCAAGCTCGTGGTGCTGGCCTCCGCGCCGGCGGAGCTGCGCCCGTTGGTCCAGCCGGTGCTCGACGCGATCGGCACGCGCACGGTCTGGGTGGCCGAGGAGGCGGGCCCCGCGTCGCGGCTCAAGCTCGTCACCAACGCCTGGATCGCCATGCTCACGGCGGGCGTCGGCCAGTCGATCGCGCTCGCGCAGGCGTGGGGCATCGACCCGCAGCTGTTCCTCGACGCGATCGACGGCGGTCAGCCCGACAGCCCCTACGCGCACATCAAGGGCGCGGCGATGCTCTCGGGCGACTTCGACCCGCAGTTCGAGCTGGCGGGCCTGCGCAAGGACCTCGCGCTCATCGCCGCCGACGCGCGGACCGCAGGCGTGCCGACCGACCTGGTCGACGTGCTGGCGCAGGCCTACAAGACCGCCGCGGGCGCCACCGCCACGCCCCGGGACATCGCGGCGGTGGTCGACGCCTTCCGGCCCGGCCGCTCCGAGTGGCCCGAGGAGCCCACGCCCGCCAGCTGACGGATCGGCTCGTCGTCGTCGGCCTCGCCTGTCCGCCTGATCGCCGCCGGATTCGCGCGTCTGCCTGACCGCGGTCGGCGCGGCCCGTCGCCGCCGTCAGGCGAGGCCGACCATCTCCGCGCTCGCCTCCCACAGGCGGCGCGCCGCCTCGGGGTCGTCGGCCTGCGGGCTCGTCCGGCCCACCCGGCCGCCCACCCAGTACTGCCCGGAGGCCCAGTCGACGCCCGGCGTGCCCTCGGCGAGCCGTACCAGCCGGCTGCCGCCCCGGGCCGGTGACGAGAACAGGGCCCGGGCCAGGGCGGTCCCGTAGAGCCGGGTCACCGCGGGCCCGTCCTTGCCGCCGAAGCTCGTGGCCACGACGCCGGGGTGGAAGGCCGCGGACGCGAGGCCCTGGCCGTGGAACCGCCGGTGCAGCTCGCGCGTGAAGAGGATGTTGGCCAGCTTGCTGGCGCCGTAGGCACGGAAGGGTGCGTAGCCGCGCGCCATCTCGAGGTCGTCGAGGTCGAGCCGCGCGCCACGTGAGGCCATGCTGCTCGTGGTGACCACCGCGGCCGACGACGCGAGCAGCGTCTCCAGCAGCAGGTTCGTCAGCAGGAACGGCGCCAGGTGGTTGACCTGGAACGTGGCCTCGTGGCCGTCGGGGGTCAGCCGGCGCGGCCCGCGGATGCCGCCGGCGTTGTTCGCCAGGACGTCGATGCGGGGGTGCGCGGCCGCGAGCGCGGCGGCCAGGGCCCGGACGTCGTCGAGCCGGGAGAAGTCGGCCACGTGCCGTTCGGTGCCCAGCTCGTCGGCCACCGCCGCCGTCTTCGCCGGGTCGCGCCCGACGACGACGACCTGGTGCCCGTCCGCGACGAGCGCCCGGGCCGCCGCCGCGCCGATCCCGTCGCTCGCGCCGGTGATGACGATGGTCTTGGAGGTCACGGCCACCATTCCTATCGCGCGACCGCCGCACCAGCCGCACCCGGCGCGCCCTCCGGCAGCGGGCGACATCCCGCCGTCAGTGCCGTATCACCGCCCAGACGTGCTTGCGGCCCGCGGCCGCGTACCAGCCCACCTCGTCGGCCATCCGCCCGACGAGGTACAGGCCGAACCCGCCCTCGCCCGCCGGGCGGTACGACGAGTAGGTCGGCACGGTGTCCACCGAGCCGTCCGCGACGTCCAGCAGGTACCCGTCCTCGACGCGCCCTAGCGCCACCACGACCGGAGGCACGCCGTGGCGCAGCGCGTTGGTCGCCAGCTCGGACGCGACGAGGACCACCGGCCCCGCCACGTGACGCGCCGTGCGGAGCGCGTCGTGCAGCGCCCGGCGCACGCGCCGCAGGTCGGCGGTCGAGTCGAGGCGCCAGGAGCCGAGGGCCTCGTCGACACGCGGCGCGGCGGCCTGCGGCAGCGGGTGCAACGCCGCCGCCACCCCCGATCGCCACGGCACGGCAACTCCCCTCGTCGGCAGCGTGTCCGGCCGACGGTAGCGCCGCGGCGCACATCAGGCACCATGGGAGCACCCAGGCCCGGCGACCGGGAGGTGCCCCATGGAGACCGTCGGGTGGCTGGTGCTCGGCGTGCTGGTGATCGTCGCGGTGACCAGCGTGGCGCACCACGTGGGCGTCGCCCCGCCGCTGCTGCTGGTGGTCATCGGCGTCGGCGTCAGCCTGCTGCCCGCGGTCCCGGCGTTCCACGTCGAGCCGCGGCTCATCCTCGCCGTGATCCTGCCGCCGCTCCTCTACTCGGGCGCCGTCAGCCTGCCCGCCATGGACTTCCGGCGGGACCTGACGACGATCTCCGCGCTCTCGGTGGGCCTCGTCGTCGTCTCGGCCGTCGTCGTCGGGCTCGTCGTCTCGGCGTTGCTGCCCGGGCTCGGGCTGGCCGGCGGCATCGCGCTCGGGGCGGTGGTCAGCCCCACGGACGCGGTGGCGACGAGGATCGTGCGCAGCCAGCGCGTGTCGCCGCGCATCGTCACGGTGCTCGAGGGCGAGAGCCTGCTCAACGACGCGTCCGCCCTGGTGCTGCTGCGCAGCGCGGTCGCCGCCATCACGGCGACGGTCACGGCGGGCCAGGTGGCGTGGGACTTCACACGCGCCGTCGTCGTCGCGGTCGTCGTCGGCTGGCTCGTCGGCAAGGGGGCGCTGTGGGCGCGGGCCCACCTGCGGCCCGCGACCGCCGGCGTGGCCGTCTCGCTCGTGGTGCCCTACGTGGCCTACCTGCCGTCGGAGCAGCTGGGCGGCTCCGGGCTGGTCGCGGCCGTCACGGCCGGGCTCGTCACCGGCACCAGCGGGGCTCGCACGCTGCGCGCCGAGGACCGGATGACCGAGCAGGCGGTGTGGCGCACGCTCGAGCTGCTGCTCGAGGGTGCCGTGTTCCTCCTCATGGGGCTCGCGCTGTTCGGCCTGCTCGAGGACCTGCGCGGAGCGCACGGCGACCTCTCGACCACGCTGTGGCTCGCCGCCCTCACCGGTGGCCTCGCCATCGTGGTGCGCGCCGCGTTCGTCACGCCCTCGCTCGCGCTGCTGCGCCGGCGCACCGAGCGCCAGGCCGGGCGGCGTGGCCGGCTCGCGGCGTTCGAGGAGCGCCTGGACCACGCGCCGGGCGGGTCGGCGTCGCTCGTCGGGCTGCCCGACGAGACCGGACCGCGCCTCGCGGGACGCCTCGGCGCCCCCGGCGGGGTGGGCGTCGGGGACGTCGCCCGCGTCGAGGGACGAGCGCGGGCGCTGCGGTCGATGGTCCGGCGCCGCATCGCGGACATCGACTACCTCGCGGCCGAGTCGTTCGGCTGGCGCGAGGGCGGGCTGCTGGTGTGGGCGGGGATGCGCGGGGCGATCACGCTGGCGGCGGCGCAGTCGCTGCCGGCGGCGACGCCGCACCGCTCCGTCCTCGTGCTCGTCGCCTTCGTCGTCGCCGCCGGGACCCTGCTGCTGCAGGGCGGCACGCTGCCCGCGCTCATCCGCCGGCTCGGGCTCGCGCGGGACGACGATCCCGACGAGCGCACGGACCTCGAGGCGGTGCAGGCGGAGCTCGCCCGCGCGGCGGCCGACCGGCTCGCGGACCCCGCGCTGCGCCGGCCCGACGGCCGCCCCTACGGCCACGCGGTGCTGGAGCGCGTGCGCCGCGTGAGCACCGTGGTGCTCCGCCGGGCCGAGCCGGAGGGCGGCGAGGAGCGCGCCGCCGCCCTCGCGGAGCGCGCCGAGGAGGAGGCACTGCGCCTCGACCTCATCGACACGCAGCGCCGGGCGCTGCTGCGGCTGCGCTCCGAGGGCACGTACGGCTCGGACGCCCTGGCCGAGGAGCTGCGCATCCTCGACGCCGAGCAGCTGGGCCTCGAGCTGCGCGCGGTTGGCCCCCGCGACCAGGACTGAGGACACTGGGCCCGTCGGACAGGGAGGTGGCGGCCATGGTGGCCAAGCCCAAGGTCAAGAAGGTCGGCATCCTCACCGCGGGCGGCGACAGCCCGGGCCTCAACGCCGCGATCCGCAGCTTCGGCAAGACCGCGATCGGCCACTACGGCATGGAGCTCATCGGGTTCCGCGACGGCATCACCGGGCTCGTCGAGGACCGCTGGGTGACCCTCGACGGCAAGGCCCTGTCCGGCATCCTCACGGTGGGCGGCACCATCCTCGGCACCAGCCGCGACAAGGTGCACAAGTACGCCGTGGACGGCGAGATCCGGGACATGGTGCCCACCGTCGTCGAGAACTACCAGCGCGAGGGCCTCGACGCGCTCATCCTCCTGGGCGGCGGCGGCACCGCGAAGAATGCGATGCGGCTCGTGGCCGCCGGGCTCAACGTGCTGCACCTGCCGAAGACGATCGACAACGACATCGCGCGCACGGACACGTCGTTCGGGTTCGCGACCGCGATGGAGATCGCCACCGACGCGATCGACCGCGTGCACTCGACGGCGCACAGCCACCACCGGATCATCCTCACGGAGATCATGGGGCACCGCGCCGGCTGGCTGACGCTCGGCGCCGGCCTGGCCGGCGGCGCGGACATCATCCTCATCCCCGAGATCCCCTACACCGTGGACTCGGTGGCGGCGACCATCAAGACCCGCCTGCAACGGGGGTCCAACTTCTCGGTGGTCGCGGTGGCCGAGGGGGCGCGCGACGTCGACGACGCCGCGGACTACGCCGCCGCCGAGCTGCTCGCCGGCTCGGCGAAGACCCCCGAGGCGCAGCGCGCCGCCCGCGCGCACCTCGCCCACGTCGAGGACCTGCAGCGCGAGCACACCTTCAAGCTGGCGCGCGACCTCGAGGCCGCCACCGGCCTGGAGACGCGCGTGACCATCCTCGGCTACGTGCAGCGCGGCGGGACCCCCTGCGCGGCGGACCGGCTGCTGGCCACCAGGCTCGGCGCCGCCGCCGCCGACCTCGTCGCGCGCGGCGAGTTCGGCGTCATGGTGGCGGCGCGCGGCGAGGGCACCGAGCCCGTGCCGCTGTCGGAGGTGGCGGGCAAGGTCAAGCTCGTGCCGCGCGACCACGAGTGGGTCACCGCGGCCCGGCAGGTGGGCGTGGGCCTGGGCGAGTAGCGCCCGGCAGCGCGAGCCCGACGACTCGCTCCGGGCGGCTCGCTCGTCCGGAACGGGCCGGGGGCGGGCTTGGGGACGGGCTGGGCGGCGTCGTCAGGCTGCGCGGCGGCGCGCCCGCCGCAGTGCCACCGCGGCGGCGACCGCCGAGACGAGCGACGCCGCGAACACGGCCAGCGTGGCGTCGTCGCGCAGCCGCGCGTCGTCGAACGCCAGCGAGGCGACGAGCAGGGACACCGTGAAACCGACACCGGCCAGCAGCCCGACGCCCAGCAGGTCACGCACCCGCAGGCCGCCCGGCAGCCGCAGGCCGGTGAACCGTGTGAGCAGCGCCGCGGTCCCCAGCACGCCCACGGGCTTGCCGACGACGAGCCCCAGCAGCACCGCCCAGGCGACGGGCTCCGTCGCGACCCGGCCCGCCCCGGTGAGCGCCACGCCCGCGGCGAAGAAGGCGAACACGGGCGCCGCGACGGTCGCCGACCACGGCCGCACCTGCTGCTCGAGCCGGCTCGCGAGGGAGGGCCGCCCGTCCGAGCGCGGCGCGGCCGGCACCGCCAGGCCGCACACCACGCCGGCGATGGTCGCGTGGATCCCGGAGGCGTGCAGCGTCACCCACGCGACCAGGCCGAGCGCGACGAGACCGACGACGAGCACCACCGACGCCACGCGCCTCACCGGGGCTCGCCCCCGCGGCCGGACCCGCACCAGGGCGGCGAACGCCCCGAGCGCCAGCACCGCCGCGGCGAGCCATGCCACCCGGATCTCGGCCGCGTAGAACACCGCGATGACGACGATCGCCAGCAGGTCGTCGACCACCGCGAGCGTGAGCAGGAACACGCGCGCCGCGCCGGGCAGCCCGCGGCCGACGAGGGCGAGCACCGCGAGCGCGAACGCGATGTCGGTCGCGGTCGGCACCGCCCAGCCACGCGTCGCCCCCTCGGCCGCGCCGCCGCCGAGCGCGACGACGAGCGCATAGATCCCGGCCGGCACGGCCATCCCTCCCACGGCCGCCAGCGCCGGGACCGCGGCGTGGCGAGGGTCCCGCAGCATGCCCGCCACCAGCTCGCGCTTCAGCTCCAGCCCCACCACCAGGAAGAACACGGCCAGCAGCCCGTCGGCGGCCCACGCCTCGAGGCTCAGGTGGGCGTGCCAGGCTGCCGGGCCCACGGTCGTCTCGGCGAGCGTGCGGTAGGCCGCCCGCCACGGCGAGTTGGCCCATGCCAGGCCGGCCGCGGCGGCGACGAGCAGCAGCACGCCGCCGGCGAGGTCGCCGGACAGGCGGTGGCGCAGGGTGTTGGCGTTCGGCAAGGGGCTCCCGTGGTCGCGGCGGATCGCACGCCGACCAGGCTTCCCGGCACACCGACGGGCTCGCGCCCGCTCGGGACGATGCTACCGAGGCCGGTCCGCGACCCGCTCCGTGGCCACCGTGCGGGCCGGGCCGGCCTCGGGGCTGGCCGCCACCACCGGCTCAGAGATCGAGGAAGTCGCGCAGCCAGAGGCTCACGTCGCGCATCGTCGCATCGTCGACCACGCCGACGGGGTCGCGCAGCCGGTCGCGGGAGAGCGTGCGCGGCTGCTCCGTCATGGCCCAGCTGGGCCGGTCTAGCCCGACCGCACCGCGCAGCCGCACGTGGTTCGGCCAGCCGCGGTCCACCGTCGTCACCGGGACCACGATCGCCAGGGTCGTCACGCTGGCGAGGTACTCGGCCGACGCCACCACCAGCACCGGGCGGCGTCCGTCCTGCTCACGGCCCCTCGTGGGCGCCAGATCGGCCCACGCCACCGACCCGCGCCAGAGGCGGCTCACGCGCCGTGGTCCTCGAGCGTCGCGTCCCACAGCTCCGTCTCGGCACGGTAGGACGCCCGCGCCGCCTCGTCGCCGGACGCGATGGCCTCACGCAGATGGGCGAAGCGCTGCTCCCGCAGGTACCGGTCGAGGAGCCGCTCGACGAAGGAGCCGGTGGTCAGGCCCTCCTCGTGGGCCGCGTCGTTGAGGCGGTCCCGGAGCTCGGAGGACACCTTGATCGTGGTGGCGGTCACGCCGCCAGTATACGATCGGTATACCGCCTAGGCGCCCGGGCAGGTCGACGCCGCGGGCTGCCCCGCGAAGCGGGCCGCCGTCCAGGCCACGAGCTGTGGCACCAGCGGCGACGAGTCGGCGACGAGGCCGGTGTGGTCCAGGCCGGGATAGGTGCGGTAGTCGATCGACCAGCCGTCGGCGCAGCGCGCGGCGACGTACGCCCGCTGCATCGCCGGCAGCACCAGCGGGTCGGCCTCGCCCTGCGCGACGAGCACGGGCGCCGTGACCGGGCCGGTCGGGACGTTCTGCGCGAGCCGCCGCACGAAGGGCCCGTCCGGCGCCCCGCCGGCCAGGATCGTCTGGCGGAACAGGAGCGCGTGGAGCACGGAGACGACGATCGACGGCTCGGACAGGCACCGGTCGGCCATCTCGTGCACCTGGACCCGCGCACCCGGGCGCACCACGTCGTCGAACCGCACGTCCGGGTACACCTGCGAGTAGGCCGCCACGGCGTAGGCCGCGAACAGGCTCCCGACCGAGAGCTGGTCGAGGTTGCGCACCAGCGCCGGCAGGTCCGTCGCGGGCGCCAGCGCGGCCACGCCCCGCAGCGGCACGTCCGGGGCGTAGGTGGGCCGGAGGATCGCGGTCCACAGCGCGGCGTGGCCGCCCTGCGAGTGGCCCCACACCACGGTCTCGTCGGACAGCGTCACGCCCGCCAGCTGCCGGGCGGCCCGCACCGCGTCCAGCACCGACCTGCCCTCGGCCTGCCCGACGAGGTAGGGGTGCGGGCCGGCGGTGCCGAGGCCCGCGTAGTCGGTGGCGACCAGCGCCCAGCCGTGCGAGATCACGTCGCCGAGGGCGGGCATCGCGCCGGCGCCCAGCGGGTCGGCGAGCAGGGTCGGGGCGCACTGCCGGGCGAACCCCGTGGTGCCGTGCGCCCAGGCGATCACGGGGCGCGGGCCGGCCGGGGCCTGGTCGCCGACGAGCACGAGCCCGCTGGCCACCGCGGGGACGCCGGTGTCACGCGTGGTGGTGTAGAGGATGCGCCACGCGTGGGTGCCGGCCGGCATGCCGCGGCTGAACGGCTCGCTGCGCAGCAGCCGACCGGGCTGGCCGGGCACCGTCGCGGGCGGCGTGTAGAACGCGTCGGGCACCGGGGTGGCGCGGTGCAGCGCCACGGTCCCGGACACCAGCAGCGCCAGGACGAGCACGGACGCGACCGCGCCGCCGGTCCGCGCCAGCCGGCGCCCGCGCGACCGGCGCTCCGGGCGGGCACGCGGCCGCACGGCCTCACGCGCGCGGGCCAGGCCCTGCACCACGAGCGTCGCCCCGCACGCCACCGCCACGACGAACACCGTGACGTCCGGCCAGGCCAGGAGCAGCACGCCCGCCGCCGTGGCCGACGCGCCGAGCAGCACGGCCGTCACCCGCTGCTCGTCGTGCCCCCGCACACCCGCGAGCAGCCGGCGGACGCCGACGAGCACGGCCGCCACCCCGGCGGCGAAGGCCAGCACGCGCACGGTCGGCCCCGGCCAGGCCAGCACCGCCACCGCGGCCGCGAGCCACACGGCGCCCGTGACCCACCGCCACCACCCACCCCCGCTGCGCCAGGCGGCGGCGAGGTCGCCGACGCCCAGCAGCACGAGAGCCGCCACCACCCCGACGACGAGCACCGCGAGCGACCGGAACGGATCGAGCAGCAGCACCACGCCGACGAGGGAGGCCAGCACGCCCACCGGCACGCCGAGCCAGGGGGCCAGGCGGCCCCGTCGGGCGGCGTCGTTGGCGTCCGCCGGGGTCACCACGTCAGGTTAGGAGCGGGTCCGTCGCCGCGCAGGTCGAGCGGACCGGAGCCTGCCCAGGTCGCCGGTCCTCCCTGCCTCGGGGCTCTTCCCCGTCGCTCACGCCCCGACCAGCGTCATCGCCCGTGCGCCGTTGATTCGGATGAAGACTGGTGATGCACCGTTCCACCCGATGGGCGTCGATCAGCGTGCCGTCGCCGGCGTAGATCGCCCGCAGTCCGCCGTAAGCGTCCCGACGAGATCTCAACCGCGGTTGCCCTTGATGACGTTGCAGCACCAGTGTGCCGTTTGAAGGTTGGCCGCGGTGTGCGCTCCGTATCCCGCAATCGGCCTGCGGTGGTCGAGTGTCACGCACCATGGGTCCGGCCAGCGGAGAGTCCGATCCACTGGCTTGCCGCACAACTGGCAGGTCCACCCGTCCCGCACATAGATGTCGAGCGGATCAACCGGATCGGCCGCGGCATCGAGTACCCCCAGAGCGCGCATGCGAGCTTGGTAGGCGTTCCTCGCCGTCGTGATTCGGTGGCGTTGCTCCGACAGGGCCAGTCGAGCCGGCGTCCAAAGCTTCGCCACTGGGGCTGGGCTGAACGCGAACGCTTCCCAGCGGTACTCGCTGCCGTTCTCGTCGAGGTCGCTGATGAACTCGGTGCCCGCGTACAGGGGCCCGAACTCGGGGATGGTGAGCATGGGCTGGTTGTCGAACCGAAGGGGGATCTCGTGCGTGTCACTGAAGTACGCGTGGCCGAGCGTGGTCCGCGCTGGCTCGCCGTACTCACCCCGGAAGAACACGGTCCAGAGCCCGGACTCCACGTGGAACGCTGCAAGCGGCGGGGTCGCCGAGTCCTCGATGAACTGTGCGATGTAGAGGTTCCGCCACGGCATCTCGTCGATCGCGACGTACGCGGTGTGCTGGCCGTGGCGTTCGATGACGTCACCGTTGATCGGAAACCGGCCGTGCTCGTAAGGAAACTCTGCATCCTCTTGCGTCCTGAAGACTCGCGCGGCGCGTGCGCGTTCCTCCCCGCTCCATTCGAGATACGCCTTTGGGGCCGAGTAGCCCGGGCGGTCGCCGCGCGCCACTTCCCGCTTCATGCGGCGGATCAGATTGCCGTTGCACCTGCCGCTGCACACGCCGCGTTCCCGATAGAGCTTCGACGTCTTTGGAGGGAGCGGTTCACCGCAGACTCGACACGCGGCGCCAGGTGAAGCCGGTGCGTCGAGGCGGAGCTGTTCGTTGAACCACTCCCAATAGGGCTCCACGCGTGGACCGTAGCGCGATCGGCGCGCGCGCCGCGGTTGTGCTGTCCGGGGCTGGGAGGAGACTGCGACCTCGTGAGGCGGCTTCCACGTCGATCCGATCCTCCTCCCGCTGCGGAGGCAGTCCCTGATTGGGAGACCCGGTGGGCGGGTCAAGCCCCTGGAGGTGGTGTGGCCGGGTGATCCTTCGGTTCGGGGGTTTAGAAGGGTGGCTTGCTGGGTTCGGGGGTGAGGTGGTTGGTCTCGGGTCTCCAGTTCTGGGGGTAGTCGTCGGGCCAGGGGGCGGGGGTGCCGTCCTG
>JAJYTJ010000060.1 GCA_021793115.1 Actinomycetes bacterium
CAGCGCGAGGTGATCCACTCCCAGCGGCGCCGCGTGCTCGAGGGCGAGGACCTCGCCGAGCAGATCACCCACTTCCGCCGCGACGTGCTCACCGGGTACATCCACGACGCCACCGCCGAGGGCCGGCCCGAGGAGTGGGACCTCGACACGCTCTGGGCGGCGCTGCGGGGTGTCTTCCCGATCTCCATCACGGTCGACGACCTGCTCGAGGCGGCCGGGGGCATCGAGCGGCTCGACGCGGACATGATCGAGCGCGAGGTGCTCTCCGACGCGGAGATCGCCTACCAGGACCGCGAGGCGCTCGTCGGCGAGGAGGGCATGCGCCAGCTCGAGCGGCGCGTCACGCTCGCCGTGCTCGACCGCAAGTGGCGCGAGCACCTCTACGAGATGGACTACCTCAAGGAGGGCATCGGCCTGCGGGCGATGGCCCAGCGCGACCCGCTCATCGAGTACCAGCGGGAGGGCTTCCAGCTCTTCTCGGCGATGACGGACGCGATCAAGGAGGAGAGCGTCCAGTACCTGTACAACCTCGAGGTGCAGGTGGAGGAGCCCCAGGGCGAGCAGGCCCCGGCCGAGGTGGCGCCGGAGGCCGACGAGTCGCCGCAGGAGCCGGTCGCGCCGGTGGCCCGGGTCGTCGCCCAGGGCCTGGACGGCCCCGCGCAGCGTGCTCCGCTGAGCTACTCGGCGCCGTCGTCGGACGGCGACGGCGCGGTGGTGACCAGCGGCGACGGCCGACGGGGCGGCGCGGCCGGGACGCCGAAGAGGCCCGGCGGGGCGGGGTCCGCACCGTCGGCGGGCGGGAACCGCGAGGAGCGTCGCAAGGCGGCGAAGCAGTCGAAGAAGCGGCACT
Organism: Actinomycetes bacterium; assembly: GCA_021793115.1. The sequence goes on from JAJYTJ010000060.1 coordinate 851, forward strand.
GACACCGCGGCACGCCCACGATCACTGACCGTGGGCGTGCCGACCTCGCTCACCCGAGCTCGAGCGCCGTGGCGCGCCAGGCGCCGCGGTGGGTCTCGAGCCGCAGCGCGACGGCCCGCGTGCGCAGGCCGTCGTCGACCACCGCGGTGGCTTCGACGAGGTGCTCGTGGAGCGTGCACACGCGCACGCCGCGCACGGCTGGTGCCCGCGTCAGCGGTGGCACGGCGCCGCGCGTCACCATGGCGCGGGTGCGCAGGGCGTCCAGCACCCCGGGCGCCAACCACCGCGCGAGCTGAGCCGCGGGCCGGCGGCCCAGGACCACCTCGACGCTCGCTCCGGCCAGCCGGCGGGCAAGCAGCGAGGGGTCCACCTCGGGGACTTCGCCGCGGGGCTCGTCCGCGTCATCGGGATCGAGGCACCGGTCGTCGGCCTTGAGCACGTGCAGGCGTTCGGCGAGCGTCGGCGGCGGTCCTCCGGCGGGCGTGGTCACCGGGCGCACCCGGGCGGCCGGCGGGGCCGGCACCAACCGGATCCGCGGCGGCTCCGCGGCGGCGACCGCATGGTTCGGCGGGACCGCCGGGTCCTCGCGCACCACGTGGAGTGGGACGGGCCGATCCGCCGGTTCCTCGGCCACCACGCGTCGGAAGAGCAGCTCGGCGCTCGTCTCGAGGGTGGCGTGCGCGGCGACGCTCACCGGGCCGCCTCCTCGGGGACCACGAGCGCCTGGCCAGGCCGGATGAGCCCGGGGTCCGGACCGATCGTGGCGGCGTTCGCCGCGTACCAGGCCGGCCACGCGGCGGCGATCCGGGCGTCCCCGGCCCCCGGGGGGAGGTGGCGCGCCGCGATGCCCCAGAGGGTGTCGCCGCGGGCCACGACGACGGTGCTCTGCGGCGCCTCGGGCACCGGGAGCGCCGCCGCCCGTGCCGGTGGCGCCGCACGTCCCGGCGTTACGTCGCCATGCCCCGTCGCGGCGGGGGAGGGTGCGACCCGCGGCGCCGTCGTCGAAGGGTACGGCTCGGGCGCGGCAGGACTCGGCACGCTCGGCGGCGTCGGCGTCGGCGTCGGCGTCGGCGTTGTCGTCTGCGTTGCGACGGCCGTGGGCGACGCCGCGCCGGCGTCCCTCGACGGCGTGCCGCGGCCCGTCTCCGGCACGGTCGTCGGGCCGCCGGGGGCTGTCACCACCCAGCCGAGGTCGCCGCCGGGCGTGACGGCGGACACCGCGACGGCACCCGCGGGCGGTGCCGGCTCGGCGGCGGAGGCCGTGGTGACCGAGGCCGCGCCGATCCCGGCTGCCACGACGACCACCAGGGCCCGCCGCACCACGGTCGGTGCGAAGCGTCGGACCCACACCTCGCCGGCCCGCCAGCGGCGCCCCGTGGAGCGCGCGACGAGGCAGGTGGCCGCCACCGCGGCCGACCCCGCCAACCAGGCGAGCACCACGGCCCCGACCGCGACGACGAGGAGCTCGACGAGGTCGTCGACCCCGGCGGTCCCGGCGCCCGCAGCCAGCTGGAGCACGCGCCGCATGCACGCCGTCGCCAACCCTGTCCCTGCCACCGCGGCCCCGCCCAGCGCGGGCACACGGCCCGCCGCCGTCCGGGACGTCGCTGCCACGACGCCCATCGGTTCTCTTTTCCTGAATGTAGATGTCGTTTGATGTCGTGTGACATCACAAGATGGGCATAGGTCTACCGGCTCCGGCGTCCGGTGTCGAGTGCCAAGGTGCCCGAGGTGGGTGCGGGCGCGGCCCGACGACCAGGGTCGACCGACGATCAGCCGGCGGGCACGGGCCGATCGTCGTCACCCGAGCGGGCTCGTGCACCATCCGAACGGGTGGCCGGCGCACCCCGTTCGGCCCTGCCGTCACCCCGCCGCTGACCCCTAGCGTGCGCACCGTGCAGTGGCAGCTGCTCTTCGATGACCTGGAAGCCCAGTTCGCGGCCGCGCGGGCCGAGCAGGCGCGCGCGGTCCGCGCCGACCTGGTGCGTGCCGAGCGGGCGACGACGGTGCTCGCCGACCGCCTGCGCGCCTCCGTCGGCGGTCCGGTGCGGCTCCGGGCGGGGGACCAGGCGGTCGACGGCGTCCTCGTCGACGTCGGGGCCGACTGGCTCCTCGTCGCCGAGCCACCGGCGCGCCAGGCACTCGTGCCGCTCGCCGCGGTCGCGGCGGTCGCGGGGCTCGCGCCGCACGTGGCACCGCCCGAGGGGCGCGTGGACCGTACGTTGCGCCTCGCTCACGCGCTGCGGGCGCTCTCCCGGGACCGGGTCGCGGTCCAGATCTGCGTGCCGGGACGGACGCTCGCCGGTTCGATCGACCGGGTGGGTCGTGACCACCTCGACCTAGGGACGACGGCCGGGCCGCCGTGGACGGTGCCGTTCGCGGCGCTCCTGGTGGTGCGGTCGCGGTGAGGGGTCACGCGTCCGAGGCGGAGGTGCCCTGCGATGCGGCCCGCGACCGGGTCTGCTCGTACATCCGCTCGATGTACCGCTCCAGCTCGCTGGCCTCGACGCGCCAGATCCCGCGGCCGCCGATCTGGATCGCGGGCAGCTCCCCGGACTTGACCAGCGAGTACGCCTGCTGCGCGGAGATGTTGAGGATCTCCGTCACGTCCGCGAGCGTGAGGAAGCGCGGTGCCATGCCCGCAGTGTGGCACGCACCGACGACGGGGTCGCGGAGCCGGCCGCGTTGTCCACAGGGAGGCCGGCGTGGGGCCGGCCCGGGCCGCGATGATCGGGGCCCACGACGAGGGGGAGATGCGTGAACAGTCCCGACACGGGCATGCCCGACCTGCCGGCGCCGGTGGCGCTGCGCCTGCGCCGACCGGGGTGGCGCGACCCGCGGCTGCTGGCCGGAGTCGCACTCGTGGCGGCGTCGGTGGCGCTGGGGTCGTGGGCGCTGCGCGCCGCCGAGCGCACGGTTCCCGTCTTCGTCGTGCGCGAGACGACAGTGCCCGGCGCGGCGCTCGAGTCCGCGGTGCTTGGGGTGGCCGACGTGCGCCTCGGCGGGGTCGACCTCGAGCGCTACGTGCGCGCGGACGTGCCGCTGCCCGCCAGCGCGGTGGCGCTGCGGGTCGTCGAGTCCGGCGAGCTGCTGCCCGCGGCCGCGGTCGGGTCCGCCGAGGACCTCGCGCTGCGGCCCGTGGGCGTGCCCGTCACGGGTCGGCCGCCGGACGCCGTGCGCGTGGGCGCGCGGGTGGACCTGTGGTTCAGCCCGCCGGCCACGGCGGCGCACGACGAGCCCGCGCGCCCGTCGCAGCTGGCGGCCGGGCTCACGGTCGCCGAGGTGGACCGCCCGCAGGGCGCGTTCGCGGCGGGTGCGACGACCGTGCAGGTGCTCGTCCCGGTGGCGCAGCTGCCGGGCGTGCTCGGCGCGCTGGCCACGGACGGGCGCGTCGACGTCGTCGCCGTCCCCGGGACCTGACGTGGCCGTCGGTGTGCTCTGCGCGGTCCAGGGACCCGCGGAGGCCACGCTGGTGCAGGCGGTCGACGCCGACGTGCGCCTGGTGGTGGCCCGCCGCTGCGCCGACGTCGTCGAGCTCCTCGCCGCCGCGGAGGCGGGCCTCGGCCGGCTCGCGATCGTCTCGGCGGAGCTCGACCACCTCGACCGGGAGGCCGTGGCGGCGCTGCACCACGCGGGGGTCCGGGTGGTCTGCCTCGCCGACCAGTCCCGCCCGTGGCTCACGGACCGGCTCGCGGGCTGCGGCGCCGACCTCGTCGTGCCCCCGCCCGCGGACCCGGGTGCGGCGCGCGCCCTCGTCGAGCGGGCTGGCGTGCTGCTCGACGCGGTGGTCCCGGACGGTGTCGGTGAGTGGCTCGACGCGGCGAGCCCGCCCGCGCCGGCCCACCGCGGGCGGATCGTCGCGGTGTGGGGCCCCACCGGCGCGCCCGGTCGTACCACGGTGGCGGTCAACCTCGCGGCGGAGCTCGCCGCGCTCGGTCGCGGCACGCTCCTGGTCGACGCGGACACGTACGGCGGCGCGGTCGCGCAGGTGGTGGGCCTGCTTGACGAGGCGCCGGGCCTCGCGGCGGCCGCGCGTGCCGCCGGCCAGGGTGGGCTGGACGTCGCCGCGCTCGCCCGGCTGGCGCCCGTGGCCGCCTCCGGGCTGCGCGTGCTGTCGGGGGTCGCGCGCGCCGACCGTTGGCCGGAGCTGCCCGCGGCCGCGCTCGACGGCGTCTGGGCGGCGGCGCGCGGCGTGGCCGAGTGGACGGTCGTCGACACGGGCTTCTGTCTCGAGCGCGACGAGGTGCTCAGCTACGACACCCGCGCGCCACAGCGCAACGCCGCGACGCACTCCGCGCTCGCCGCCGCGGAGGTCGTCGTGGTGGTGGGCGCGGGCGACCCGGTGGGCGTCGCGCGGCTGGTCCGGGGCCTGGCCGAGCTGTCCGAGCTCGGGCTGCCGGCCACGCGGCTCGTCGTCGTCAACCGCGTGCGCGCCGCCGCCACCGGCCCCGACCCCCACCGGGCGCTGGCACAAGCCCTCGCGCGGTACGCGGGGGTCGCGGAGGTGCTCGTGGTGCCCGACGACCGCTCCGCCTGCGACGCTGCGCTGCTGGCCGGGCGGACGCTGCGCGAGTCGGCTCCCGGCAGCCCGGCACGCAAGGCGCTCGTGGCGCTCGCGGCGCGCCTGGCGGCGTTGCCGGTGCGCTGAGCGGGCGGCGGGCACACTGGGCGCGTGCGCGTCTACCTGCCCGCCGTCCTCGACCAGCTGCCCTGCGAGCAGGTGGGCCCGGGCCGTGCCCACGCCGTCACCGCGGAGCTGCGGGCGGCGCTGCCGGGGGAGGACGACGAGAGCTGGGAGTACGCCGCGCTGCTCGCGGCGGCCGACGACGCGCTCGCCCTCCTCGGCCGGCACGCCACGGCGCCGCGGCTGCGCGTGGTGCTGGCGGCCGACGTGCCGGACCACCTCGTCGACGCCGGGACGGGGTCCGACGAGCCGGCCAGCGCGGTCGACCTCATCGCCGGGGTGTCGTGGGACGCCGTGGTCAGCGTGCACGTCGACGAGCCGGTCGCCGCCGCGGACGTCGTCGGCGCGCTGGCTGGCGACGCCGCCGCCGACGAGCGGCTCGTCGAGCGCGAGCTGCTCTGGTACGACGTCACCGAGGTCGGCCGCATCCCCTGGTGACCCGGCACTGCCGACCGACGCGGCGCCCTCGCGGGCCCGGTTTGGTCCCACTCGATCGCTCCGGTAATCTTTCCCGCCGGTGCGACCTCCCGGTCGCGACACCCGTCCCGCCAGGGTCGGCGTCGACAGCGGGCGGTCGAAACCCCATGGGGTATGGTGTAACTGGCAGCACGAGGGATTCTGGTTCCCTTAGTCTAGGTTCGAATCCTGGTACCCCAGCGCTGTGACCAGCATGGTCGTCGGTCCTGAACCGATCGGCTAGCATGGTCACTCCGCGAGGCCGCAAGGTCTCGTCGCGCGACAGGCCCCCGTTGTGTAGCGGCCTAGCACGCCGCCCTCTCACGGCGGTAGCGCCGGTTCGAATCCGGTCGGGGGTACGAGCAAGGCCCGGTCACCAGGTGGCCGGGCCTTCGTCGTCCCCGCGCAGTGTTCTCCCTGCGGACGGTCGTCGCCCGCACCCATCGCACCGCACCCGTCGCACCGCACCCGTCGCACCGCACCCGTCGCACCGCACCCGTCGCCGAACACGGCAGTTGGTGTCGAACACGGCAGGCCGGAGTGCCGTGTTCGACACCAACTGCCGTGTTCGCGGAAAGCGGCGGGCTCGTGAGGGAAGGGGGGCCTGCGAGGGGGGGAGGGGATCCGGGTGAGGGGTGAGGGGATCCGGGTGAGGGGGCGGGCGAGCGGGGCAGCCCGGGCGGGTCAGTCGGCGGTGCGGCGCAGCACCTCCGTGAGGCGGTTGGCCGCGCTCACCACGGCGGCGGCGTGCAGGCGGCCGGGCTGGCGCGACAGGCGCTCGAGCGGGCCGGACACCGACACGGCCGCGACGACGCGACCGGACGGGCCGCGCACCGGGGCGGAGACCGAGGCGACGCCCACCTCGCGCTCGGACACCGACTGTGCCCAGCCGCGGCGCCGCACCCCGGAGAGGATCGTCGCGGTGAACTTGGCGCCCTGCAGCCCGCGGTGCAGCCGGTCCGGCTCCTCCCACGCCAGCAGCACCTGCGCCGCGGAGCCGGCGAGCATGGTCAGCGTGGCGCCGACCGGGATCGAGTCGCGCAGGCCGACGGGCCGCTCGGCCGCCGCCACGCAGATGCGCATGTCGCCCTGGCGGCGGTAGAGCTGCGCCGACTCGCCGGTGTGGTCGCGCAGCGCCGTGAGCACGGGGCCGGCGGCGGCCAGCAGGCGGTCCTCGCCCGCGGCGGTGGCCAGCTCGGAGAGCCGGGGGCCCAGGACGAACCGGCCCTGCAGGTCGCGCGCGACGAGGCGGTGGTGCTCCAGCGCGACGGCGAGGCGGTGGGCGGTGGGGCGCGCGAGGTGGGTGGCCGTCACCAGCTGGGCGAGCGTGGCCGGTCCCGCCTCGAGGGCGCTGAGGACCGCGGCCGCCTTGTCCAGGACGCCGACTCCGCTAGAGTTGTCCATAGGTCGATATTGTCGTCTCGTCTGCTGAGATGCAAGTCGAGGCGCGACCGCCTCGGCGATGAGACGGCCCGACCGACGCGCGGACGCCGCGCCACAGTAGTCCGGCGATCCGGACGACGACGAGCACGAGGGACGAGGCACATGGCGGGAACGCTCGCGGAGAAGGTCTGGCAGGCGCACGTCGTGCGCCCCGGGGAGGGCGGCGCGCCCGACCTCCTCTACATCGATCTCCACCTCATCCACGAGGTGACCAGCCCGCAGGCCTTCGAGGGGCTGCGACTCGCGGGCCGGACCGTGCGTCGCCCGGACCTGACGATCGCCACCGAGGACCACAACACGCCGACGCTCGACATCGACCTGCCGATCGCCGACGCCACGAGCCGTACGCAGATCGAGACGCTGCGCGCCAACGCGGCCGAGTTCGGCGTCCGCATCCACTCGCTCGGCGACGCCGACCAGGGGATCGTCCACCAGGTCGGTCCGCAGCTCGGCCTGACGATGCCGGGCCTGACGGTGGTCTGCGGCGACTCCCACACCTCGACGCACGGCGCGTTCGGCGCGCTCGCCTTCGGCATCGGCACCAGCGAGGTCGAGCACGTGCTGGCGACCCAGACGCTGCCCCTCGCCCCGTTCAAGACGATGGCGATCACGGTCGAGGGCGAGCTTCCTGCCGGGACCACGAGCAAGGACATCATCCTGGCGATCATCGCCAAGATCGGCACCGGCGGCGGCCAGGGCTACGTCCTGGAGTACCGCGGCGACGCCATCCGCGCGCTGTCGATGGAGGCGCGCATGACGGTCTGCAACATGTCGATCGAGGCCGGCGCGCGCGCCGGGATGATCGCGCCAGACGAGACGACCTTCGCGTATCTCAAGGGCCGCCCGCACGCGCCCGAGGGTGCGGACTGGGACGCCGCCGTCGAGTACTGGCGCACGCTGCGGTCCGACGACGACGCGACGTACGACGCCGAGGTGGTGCTGCGCGCCGCCGACATCGAGCCCTACGTCACGTGGGGCACCAACCCCGGGCAGGGCCTGCCGCTCTCGGGCCGGGTCCCGGTGCCCGAGGAGATCGCCGACGAGGGCGCCCGCACCGCGGCGCAGCGCGCGATCGAGTACATGGGCCTGACCCCCGGCCAGCCCTTGCGCGAGATCCCGGTCGACACGGTCTTCATCGGCTCGTGCACCAACGGCCGGATCGAGGACCTCCGGTCCGTGGCCAAGGTGGTCCGGGGCCGGCGCAAGGCAGACGGCGTGCGCGTGCTCGTCGTGCCCGCGTCCGCGCGCGTGCGGCTCCAGGCGGAGGCCGAGGGGCTGGACCGGATCTTCCTGGACTTCGGCGCCGAGTGGCGCAACGCCGGCTGCTCGATGTGCCTGGGCATGAACCCCGACCAGCTGGCGCCCGGCGAGCGCGCCGCGTCCACGTCCAACCGCAACTTCGAGGGCCGGCAGGGCAAGGGCGGACGCACTCACCTCGTCAGCCCGCTCGTCGCGGCCGCCACCGCGATCCGCGGCACGCTCTCGTCCCTGGCCGACCTCGACCTGCCCGCGGGCACCACGGTCGACGGCAGCCCCCTGGCCCCCCTCGACCCGCACGTGCCGGTGCAGGTCTGACCCGCAGGAGAACGGACCGATGGAGAAGTTCACCCAGCACACCGGCGTCGGCGTCCCGCTGCGCCGCAGCAACGTCGACACCGACCAGATCATCCCGGCGGTGTTCCTCAAGCGGGTCACGCGCACCGGGTTCGAGGACGCGCTGTTCTCGGCGTGGCGCAACGACCCGGCGTTCGTCCTCAACCAGGACGCCTACCGGTCCGGCTCGGTGCTCGTGGCCGGCCCCGACTTCGGCACCGGCTCGTCGCGCGAGCACGCCGTGTGGGCGCTCAAGGACTACGGCTTCCGCGTGGTGCTCTCGCCGCGGTTCGCGGACATCTTCCGCGGCAACGCCGGCAAGCAGGGGCTCCTCGCGGCGACGGTCTCGCCGGAGGACGTCGAGCTCATCTGGAAGATCCTCGAGACCCGGCCGGGCACCGAGGTGACCGTGGACCTCGTCGCGCGCACGGCGACGTGCGAGGACGTGGTGGTGCCGATCGGTGTCGACGACTACACCCGCTGGCGCCTCATGGAGGGGTTCGACGACATCGGCCTGACCCTCCAGCACGCCGACGACATCACCGCGTTCGAGGCCCGGCGGGAGTCCTGGCGGCCGACGACGCTGCCCGCCCGTCACCTGCCGCCCGTCCCCGTCGAGCCGGCGCGCCCGGTGCCGCTCTCGCTCGGGACCCCCCGCTCCCGGTAGCCCGGCCGGTCGGCACCGAGGGCCCGTCGCCGGCACGTGCCCGGCCCGTCGTCGGACGCGTCCCGCGACCGGCCGCGGGCGGGCAGCGTTTGCGGCGCGCCGTCCGCGCGCCGCCGCTACCGTGAGCGGCACGACGAAGGAGGCCCCCATGGTCAGCAAGTCGCAGCTCGTCCAGCGCATCGCGGCGCGGGGCGCCACGCCGGCCCAGGCCGCCCACGCGGTCGACGCCGTGCTCGGCGAGATCACCGCGGCGCTCGCGGCGGGGGAGAAGGTGACGATCGTCGGCTTCGGCTCGTTCGAGCCGGTGACCCGCGCCGCCCGCACGGCGCGCAACCCCCGCACAGGCCAGAGCGTCCCGGTGGCGGCGGCGACCGTGCCGCGGTTCCACCCGGGCGCGTCGCTGCGGGCGGCCGTGGACGGCGGCGGCGCGGCGCCCGGCCCCGTCGGCGCGCTGGCGGACGGCTACGCCACCGCCGTGCCCGTGTCCCCGGCGGAGCGCACGGCATCCGCGGCGGGCAAGGCGGCCAAGGGGTCCACGCCGGCCAAGGCGCCCAAGGAAGCCAAGGGGTCCACGCCGGCCAAGGCGCCCAAGGAAGCCAAGACGTCCAAGGAAGCCAAGACGTCCAAGGCGTCCAAGGAAGCCAAGACGTCCAAGGCGCCCAAGGGCTCTGCGCCGACAAAGGCGTCCAAGCAGGCCAAGGCGTCCGCACGGGCCGGCAAGGACGACAAGCACCAGGGCAAGGCCGCCGCGGGCAAGAAGTCGGGCAAGAAGAAGTAGCGACCCCACAACGCCCTCACAGCCGGTGTGAGGGTTTGGCACGGATCATCGCCCGGGGGAGCGTCGGAGTGCGGGTCGCCGCCACCGTGGGAGACGATGTGCGCCATGGAAGACCTGCTCTACGTCGACGGCGGCAACCCCCTCTCGGGTGAGATCACCGTGCGGGGCGCGAAGAACTTCGTGTCCAAGGCGATGGTGGCGGCGCTGCTCGGCGAGAGCCCGAGCGTGCTGCGCAACGTGCCCGAGATCCGCGACGTGCAGGTGGTGGCGTCGCTGCTCGAGCTGCACGGCGTCACGGTCGACCACGACGCCGAGGCGGGGACGGTCCACATCGACCCGTCCGCCGTGGAGTCGGCGGTCGTCGCCGACATCGACACGCTGGCCGGCTCCAGCAGGATCCCCATCCTCTTCTGCGGCCCGCTGCTGCACCGGCTCGGCGAGGCGTTCATCCCCGACCTGGGCGGCTGCCGCATCGGCGACCGGCCCATCAACTACCACCTCGACATCCTGCGGCAGTTCGGCGCCGTGGTGGACAAGCGCGAGAACGGGATCCACATCCTCGCGCCCAACGGGCTCACCGGCACCAAGGTCGCGCTGCCCTACCCGAGCGTCGGGGCCACCGAGCAGCTGCTGCTCACCGCGGTGCGCGCCGAGGGCAAGACCGAGCTCTCGGGGGCGGCGATCGAGCCCGAGATCATGGACCTCATCAACGTGCTGCAGAAGATGGGCGCGATCATCTCGGTCGACACCGACCGGGTCATCCGGATCGAGGGCGTGGACCGGCTGGTCGGCTTCTCGCACACCGCGCTCGCCGACCGCATCGAGGCGGCCTCCTGGGCGTCGGCGGCGCTGGCGACGGGCGGCGACATCGTCGTGCGGGGCGCCACGCAGCCGGAGATGACGACGTTCCTCAACACGTTCCGCAAGGTGGGTGGCGAGTTCGTCGTCGAGGACGACGGCATCCGCTTCTACCACCCGGGCGGCGACCTGCGCTCGATCCAGCTCGAGACCGACGTGCACCCCGGCTTCATGACCGACTGGCAGCAGCCCCTCGTCGTCGCGCTCACGCAGGCGCGCGGCCTGTCGATCGTCCACGAGACGGTGTACGAGAACCGGTTCGGGTTCGTCGACGCCCTCGTGGGCATGGGCGCGACGATCCAGGTCTACAAGGAGTGCCTGGGCTCGCGCCCGTGCCGCTTCGGGCAGCGGAACTTCTACCACTCGGCCGTGATCTCGGGCCCGACGACGCTGACGGCGGCGGCCATCGAGGTGCCGGACCTGCGTGGTGGCTTCAGCCACCTCATCGCGGCACTCACTGCCAAGGGGACGTCGTCGGTGCGGGGCATCAGCCTCATCGACCGTGGCTACGAGCGGTTCACCGAGAAGCTCACCGCGCTCGGCGCGTCGTTCAGCCGCGAGGCGCCGCGGCGCTGACACGCACGGCCCGGTTCCGGCGGACGGCGCCGGGCGCGTGGGCCCGGCGGCCGGCCGCTAGAGTCGGCTCCCATGGCCCACCCGGCGCGCGCCAACGGCGCCTATCGCTTCGTCGCCGCGATCGTCCGGCCCTTCCTGCGGGCGACGACGCGCCACGAGTGGCACGGCACCGAGAACCTGCGCCGGGAGGGCGGCTTCATCGCCGCGGGCAACCACGCCACGGAGATCGACCCGCTGACGTTCGCCCACCTGCTCTGGGACAACGGCATCGCCCCGCGCATCCTCGCGAAGGCCTCGCTCTTCCGGGTGCCGGTGCTCGGCGGGATCCTGGCCGCCACCGGTCAGCTGCCCGTGGACCGCGGCGGGTCGCGCGCGGCGGACTCGCTGGGACCCGCCACGCGCGCGCTGGCGGCGGGCGAGGTGGTCGCGGTGTTCCCCGAGGGCACCCTGACGCGCGACCCCGACCTGTGGCCCATGGCCGGCAAGACCGGTGTGGCCCGGCTCGCGCTCGCCAGCCGCGCGCCGGTGGTGCCCATCGCGCAGTGGGGTGCCACCGAGCTGCTGCCGCGCTACTCCAGGCGGCTGCGGCCGTTCCCGCGCAAGCGCGTCCGGGTGGTCGTCGGCACGCCGGTGCCGCTCGACGACCTCTACGACCGGCCGACCGACGTCGTGGTGCTGCGCGAGGCGACCGACCGGGTGCTCGACGCCATCACCGCCCTGCTGGAGGAGATCCGCGGCGAGACGGCGCCGAGGCCCCGTTTCGACCTGCGCGACCACCCGGACTACGAAGAACGGCGGACCGTCTACCCGCCGGTGCCCGGACGATGACGCGCGCGGCCGTCGTCGGCACCGGGGCGTGGGGGACCACGTTCGGGCAGGTGCTCGCCGACGCCGGGTGCGACGTGACGCTGTGGGGGCACGACGACGCGCTGTGCCGGCGTATCGATGCCGAGCACGCCAACGACAGGCACCTGCCCGGGGTGCGGCTGCCCGAGGCGGTGCGGGCCTCGTCGGACGCGCGCGCGGTGCTCACCGGCGCCGACCTCGTCGCGGTGGCGATCCCCGTGCAGGTGGCGCGGTCGGTGCTGGCGCCCATGGCGGACCTGCTGCCGGCCCGCGTGCCCGTGCTGTCGCTCATGAAGGGCGTCGAGCTGGCGACCGACGTGCGGGCGTCGCAGCTCCTGGCCCAGGCACTGCGGCTGCCCGACGAGCGCGTCGCGGTGCTCTCCGGGCCGAACCTCGCGAAGGAGATCGCCGCCCGCCAGCCGACGGCGACGGTCATCGCGTCGGTGTCCGACGACACCGCGACGACGGTGGCCCGGACCGTACAGACGGCCTACTTCCGTCCGTACACATCGTCGGACGTCGTGGGTGTGGAGCTGTGCGGCGCCGTGAAGAACGTCATCGCGATCGCCGTCGGCATCGCGCAGGGCCGTGGGTTCGGCTACAACACGACGGCGACGCTGGTGACGCGCGGGTTGGCGGAGATCCGTCGGCTCGGGCTGCGACTGGGCGCCGACGGCGAGACCTTCTCGGGCCTGGCCGGGGCCGGCGACCTCATGGCGACGTGCGCGTCCCCGCTGTCGCGGAACCACTCGCTCGGCGTGCTGCTGGGCCAGGGCGCGACCCTGGACGACGCGGTCACGCGCACCGAGGGCACGGCCGAGGGGGTCAAGACGAGCCGCGCGGTGGCCGAGCTCGCAGCGACGCTCGGGGTCGACATGCCCATCACGGAGGCCGTGGTCCGGGTGCTGTTCGAGGGCCTGCCGGTCGACGACCTGGCGCCCATGCTCCTCGGCCGGCCGATGAAGGACGAGGCCGCGGACCAGCCGCTGGACTGACCCGCGGCGGCGCGGCCCGTGCCGCGACCGCGCGGGCGCCGCCGGCGCCCCGTGTCGTCACGTCGACGACCGGTCCCTGGTCCTCGTGACATGAAGACTTCTTGTTCTGTTAACCTGCACCAGACGTCGAGCGGAGGTGGTGTGCGGTGAGCGAGCTCTACCAGGCCAAGGCCGAGCTGTTCCGCACGCTGGGTCACCCCGCGCGGATCCGGATCATCGAGCTGCTCTCGGAGCGCGACCGGCCGGTGCACGAGCTGCTGGCAAGCATCGACATCGAGCAGTCCAACCTCTCGCAGCAGCTCGCCGTGCTGCGTCGGGCCGGGCTGGTCAGCCAGCGGCGGGAGGGCGGCGAGGTCGTCTACGCGGTCAGCGTCCCGGCGGTGGCGGAGCTGCTGCGTGTCGCGCGCCGGCTGCTCGTGGACCTGGTCGACGGGCAGCAGGGCCTCAAGGCCGAGCTCGAGCTCTCCGCCGGACAGCCGTCGGCCGAGGACGGGGCGACCGGCAGATGAGCCTGGCAGGGCTGGCCCGGTTGATCCGGCGCACCGGTCGGATCGCGGAGCCGGCCCCGGACCCGCGCCCCGGGCCTGACGTCCCCGGCAGCGACGGTTCCCGGGCGCTCCCGCGGGCCTTGCGGGGGAGCGCCCAGGTGCGGCACGTCGACGCCGGCTCGTGCAACGGCTGCGAGATCGAGCTGGCCGCCGCGTTCGGGCCCGTGTACGACGCGGAGCGGTACGGCGCCCGCCTCGTGGCCTCGCCGCGGCACGCCGACGTGGTGCTGGTCACCGGCGTGGTGACCCGGAACATGGCCGAGCCGCTCCGGCTGACGGTGGCGGCCACGCCGCAGCCCCGCGTGGTGCTGGCAGTCGGCGACTGCGCGCGCGACTGCGGCGCGTTCCGGGGTGCCTACGGCGTGGTGGGGGCCGTCGGGGACGTGGTCCCGGTGGACCTCTCCGTCGCGGGCTGCCCGCCGGCGCCGGCGGACATCGTCGCGGCGTTGCGGCAGGTCACCGGTCGATGAACGGCGTGGCATGGGGCCTGCTCGGGCAGGCCGCCCTCGCGGTGTGCGCCGTGGTGGTGGCGGTGACCGCCCGGGGCCGGGTGCGGGCCGTGCTGGCCGGGGTGTCGTGCGCCCTCCTGGCGGCGGCCGGCGCGGCAACGGGCGGGCTGGCGCTGGGCGGCGGCACCGCCGTGGTGCGCATCCCCACCGCACTGCCGACGCCGCCGCTGGTCATCGCGCCGGACCGGCTCGGCGGCGTGCTCATGCTGCTGGTGGGGGCGGTGGGCGTGCTCGCGTCGCTGTACGCGATCGGCTACGTGCACGGTGCGGCCGCGTCCCGCACGCAGTGGGTGGCGCTCGCGCTCTTCCTGCTCGGCATGCAGCTGGTGCCGGCGGCCGGAGACGTCGTCTCCTTCCTGCTCGCCTGGGAGCTCATGGCCGCCGCGTCCACGGTGCTCGTGGTGGCCGAGCACGTCCACCGCCGCACCGCGCGCGAGGCGGCGGTCTGGTACGCCGTCACGACGCACCTCAGCTTCGTGCTGATCCTCGCCGGGTTCGCGGCGCTGTCCGCCGCCGGGGGAGCCACGAGCTTCGCGGCGCTCACCGGCACCGATCCGACGCGGGCGGGCACCGGTGTCGCGTTCGTGCTGCTCGTCGTCGGCTTCGCCGCCAAGGCGGGTCTCGCGCCGCTGCACGTGTGGCTGCCGCGGGCGCATCCGGAGGCACCGAGCCACGCGTCCGCCCTCATGAGCGCCGCGATGGTGTCGCTCGGCGCCTACGGGATCCTGCTGGTAGGCATCCGGCTGCTGCCGGGCGGCCCCACCTGGTGGGCGGTGCTGCTCGTCGTGCTCGGCGCGGGCTCGGCGGTGTACGGCATCCTGCACGCGAGCGTGGCCACCGACCTCAAGCGGCTGCTGGCGTACTCCACGTCGGAGAACCTCGGCCTGGTGGTGGCCGCGATCGGCCTGACGATGCTGCTGCGCACCCACCACGTGCCGGGAGCCGCGAGCGCAGCGCTCGTCGCGGCGCTGCTGCTGCTCGTCAGCCACGCCGCGTTCAAGGCGACGCTGTTCCTGGGGGCGGGCGCGGTGCTCCGGGGCACGGGGGAGCGTGACCTGGACCGGATGGGCGGCCTGGTGCACACCATGCCGTGGACGGCGGCGACGTTCGGCGTCGGGTCGCTCGGCGCCGCCGCGCTGCCGGTGACGGGCGGCTTCGTGGCCGAGTGGGCCCTGCTGCAGGCACTGATCCACGGCGTGCGGCCCACGGACCGCGTCGTCGCCGTCGTGGTGCCGCTGACGCTGGGGCTCATCGCGCTGACCGCGGGGCTCGCGCTGGTGACGTTCGTCAAGGCGTTCGGCATCGCCTTCCTGGCCCGGGCTCGCTCGGCGGGGACGCTGGGCGCGCGCGAGGTGCCCGTGACCATGCGGGTCGCCCTGGTGCTCGGCGCCGGCACGGTGCTCGCGCTCGGCGTGCTGCCCGGTCCGGTGGCGGCGGCCCTGGCGGCGGCCGCCGGCCTGACCGGTGGGGACGGGGCCCGCGCCACCGGTCTCGGCGGCGTGGCCCTGACCGGGGTGGGCGCCGTGCTGAGCCCGGCCGCGCTGACCGGTCTCGGCGCCGTCGTGGCGCTGCCGGCCCTCGTCGCGATGCTCGTGGCGGCCCGCCGCCGGCCGGCGACCACCGGCGTGCTCGGCTGGGGCTGCGGCGGCGTGCGCACCGACCCGCGCATGCAGTACAACGCCACGTCCTACGCCGAGCCCGTGACGCGCATCTTCGACGACGCGCTGCGGCCCAGCCGTGACGTCGTCGTCACGCACGTCGCCGAGTCCGCCTACCTGGCCGAGCGCGTCCGGTTCGCCCAGCACGTCGACGACGTGGTGGAGGCGCGCCTGTACCGCCCGCTGGTGACCGCCGCGGACGCGGTGGCCGACCGGGCCCGCCGGGTGCAGAACGGCTCGATCAACCGGTACCTGGCGTTCTCCTTCACGGCGCTGGTCGTGGTGCTCCTGGTGGTGGTGGCATGAGCGTCGCGCCGCTGCTCGTCGCCCTGGTCCAGGTGGCCGTGGCGGTGGTGCTCGCGCCGCTGGTGATCGGCGTGACGCGCCAGACGCGGGCCCGGCTGGAGGGCCGGGTCGGGGCCGGCGTGCTGCAACCCGCGCGGGACCTGCGCAAGCTGCTCGCCAAGACGCCGCTGCGGGCCGCGGGCACCAGCCCGGTCACCGTGGCCGCCCCGGTGGTGCTGCTGACGTCGAGCCTCCTGCTGGCCGCGCTGGTCCCGCTGGTCGCGGCGCTGCCGTTGGCGCTCGTGCCTGGCGACCTGTTCGTGGTGGTGTCGGTGCTGCTGGTCGGCACCGTGGCGATCGCCCTCCTCGGGCTCGACGGGGGCTCCGCCTTCGGCGGCATGGGGTCCAGCCGTCACATGACGATCGCCGCCCTGGTGGAGCCGACCGTGCTGGTGGCCGTCTACGCGCTGTCGATCCCCGCGGGCAGCTCCGCGCTGCCGCTCATCGTGGCGGCCCGCCGGGACCACCCCGCGAGCATCGCCACGCCGGCCGGCGTGCTCGCGGTGGTGGCGCTGGCGATCGTGGTGCTCGCGGAGACCGGTCGGCTGCCGATCGACAACCCGTCCACCCACCTCGAGCTGACGATGATCCACGAGGCCATGGTGCTCGAGACGTCCGGTCGCGACCTCGTGTGGGTCGACCTGGCGTCGTGGCTGCGGCTGTCGGTGCTGCTCGGGCTCGTCGGCAACCTCCTGCTGCCGTGGGGGGTCGCGGGCTCCGCCGCGCCCGGCCCGGTGCTGCTCGGCGCGCTCGCGCTGGCGGGCAAGCTGGCCCTGCTCGCCGCGCTGCTCGCCACCGCCGAGGTCGGCATGGCCAAGCTGCGGCTGTTCCGGGTGCCGGAGCTGCTGGCCGGCTCCTTCGTGCTCGCCTTCCTCGCCGTCACGGCGTCCTACCTCGTCGCATGATCGTCGTCGGAGAGGCCCACCTCATGCCCACCCCGGGATCGGCCGCCACGCAGCTGATCGCCCTCGCCGCGGGCGCCCTGCTCGTGACGTCGGTGCTCATGGTGTGGCGGCGCGAGCTGTCGGCGCAGGTGCGGCTGCTCACCGTGCAGGGCGTGTCGCTCGCCGTGCTGGCGGTGACGATCGGGCTGTCCGGCGCCGCGTCGGCGCGCGCCGAGCTGCTGGTGGTCGCCGTGCTGGTGCTGGTGCTGCGGGCGTGGCTGCTGCCGTGGGTGGTCGGCCGGCGGCTGCGCGCCGGGGTCGAGGCCGGTGACGCCGCCCGCGAGGACGGTGCCCGGCTGAACCCGACGGCCGGCCTCGTCGCGGTGGCCCTGCTGACCACCGTGGCGTACCTCGTGAGCCGGCCCATCTCGGCAGGCGTGGCCACGGGTTCGGGCGGCGGGACCTCCGGGCCGGCGGCCTTCGCCGTCCCGGTCGGGGTCTGCATGGTGCTCATCGGGTTCCTGCTGCTCGTCGACCGCCGCCGCGCCATGTCCCAGCTGATCGGCTTCCTCGTGCTGGACAACGGCATCGCCACCGTGGCCTTCCTCACCGCCGCCGGCGTCCCGTTCGCGGTGGAGCTCGGCGTCTCGTCGGACGTGCTGCTCGTGGTGCTGATCCTCGCGGTGCTGTCCCGCCGCATGCACGCGCAGCTCGGCTCCACCACGCTCGGCTCGATGACGGAGCTCAAGGACTGATGACCGCACTCCTGCTGCTCCCGCCGCTGGCCGCCGCGCTCGTCGGCGCCGTCGCCGCCACCTCGGTGTCCGCCCTGGTCACGCGGCTGTCGGGCGTGCTCACGAGCGCCGTGCTGCTGGCCACCGGGATCGTGCTGCTCGCGCACCGGGGACCGGTCCCCGCCCTGGGGGGCGACCTGCTGCGGGCCGACCCCCTCTCGGCGCTCATGCTCGCGGTCGTCGGCGCGGTCGGTCTCACGGCCACGTGGGCCGGCCTGGCCCCGCGGCCCCGCCCCGGCGACGGCCCGCGACCGGCCGCCACGCGGTCCGACCGCCGGTACGCCACGCTCGTGGCCGTGTTCCTCGGCGCGATGGCGACCGCGGTCACCACCGACAACCTCGGCCTGCTCTGGGTGGCCGTCGAGGCGACCACGATCGCCACCGCCTTCCTCGTGGGCCACCGCGGCGGGCCGCGCTCGGTCGAGGCCGCCTGGAAGTACGTGGTGCTCGGGTCGGTGGGCATCGCGATCGCCCTGCTCGGCACCGTGCTGCTGTACGCCGCGAGCCGGAGTGCCGGGGAGGCCACCTTGTCGTGGACCCGCCTGGCCAGCGGCGACCTGCCGCTGGACCACGGGCTGGTCCGGGTGGCCGTCGGGCTGGCGGTGCTCGGCTTCGCCACCAAGGCCGGCCTGGCGCCGATGCACTCCTGGCTGCCGGACGCCCACAGCCAGGCGCCCGCGCCCGTGTCCGGCCTCATGTCCGGCGTGCTGCTCGCGGTGGCGTTCTACGCGATCCTGCGCATCCGGACGATCGCCGACGTGGTGCTCGGCCCGGGCCTGGTGCGCGGGCTGCTGCTGGCGGCCGGCCTCGGGTCGTTGGCCGTGGCGGCCGCGCTCATCCTGCGGCAACGGGACCACAAGCGGATGCTCGCCTACTCCAGCATCGAGCACATGGGGGTGCTGGCCGTCGGGGCCGCCGTGGGCGGGCCCATCGCGCTCGCCGCGGTGCTGCTGCACCTCATCGGGCACGGCCTGGCCAAGGCCAGCCTGTTCGTGGTGGCCGGCCGGATGCTGGCGGCGGAGGGCACCACGACCATCGCGGACGTGCGGGGCCTGCTCGCGCGCCGTCCCGACGTGGCCGTTCCGCTGGTGGTCGGGATGACGGCCCTGCTGGGCTTCCCGCCGTTCGCGCTGTTCTTCTCGGAGGTGGCGATCGTGCTGGCCGGCTGGCGGGCCGGCCTGGGCTGGGCGATGGGCCTGGCGGTGGCGCTGCTGCTGGTGGTGGTGGCCGGCCTGGTGCGCGCGACGGCGTCGATGGTGCTCGGGCCCGCGCACGACGACCCACCTGGCGACGCCGGCGCGACGGGTGAGACCACAGCGGGGGCGCACGCCGGCGGCCACGGCTCCGACCGTGGCCCCATGACGCCGCTGGTGCTCGCGCTCGGCGCCACCGCCGTGATCGGGTTCCTCGCCGTCCCCGTCGGCGACGTCCTCGCGCGGGCGGCCGCCACGCTGGGGCTCGCATGAGCGGGACGAGTCCGGCCCGGCCGCCGTCCACCTCCCCGCCGGAGCCGGCGCGCTCGTCGCCGGTCTCGTCGTCGCACGCCGTCACCCGGGACGACCTGCCCGCGCGCGTCGACGCCCTGCTCGCCGGCGGCCACCGGCTGGCCCTGGTCGCCGGCCACGACGACGGACCGGCCGGCCTGCGGGTCGTCTACGTGTTCGCGCACCCGGGGACTGACCGCCGCACCGAGCTCTCCGTCGCGGTGCCGCGCGACGACGCCTGGGTCCCGTCGCTCTCGACGAGGTCCTTCCCCGGGGGCCGGTTCGAGCGGGCGGTCCGCGACGGGTTCGGCATCGAGCCGCGCGACCACGTGCGGCCGCGCCGCCTGGTGCGCCACGCCCACTGGCCCACCGGCTGGTACCCGATGCGCCGGGACGCCGCCGCGAACCCCGCCTTCGGCCCCGACGAGAGCGGGTTCGCCTTCGTCCCGGTGGAGGGTCAGGGCGTCTACGAGATCCCGGTGGGTCCGGTGCATGCCGGCATGATCGAGCCCGGTCACTTCAGGTTCTCGGTGGTCGGGGAGACGATCGTCCGGATGAAGGCCCGGCTCTGGTTCGTTCACCGCGGGCTGGAGAAGCACCTGCAGGGCAGGACGCCGGACGAGGCCCTGCCGCTGGCCGAGCGGGTCAGCGGCGACACGGCCGTGGGCCACGCGTTGGCGTTCGCGATGGCCGTCGAGGACGCGCTCGGCCTGCCGGTCGACGAGGAGGACCGCCTGGTGCGGGCCCTCCTGCTCGAGCTCGAGCGGCTGCACTGCCACACGGCCGACCTCGGGGCGATGGCCAACGACGTGGGGCTCGGCATCCTCCACACGCACACCCAGCGGCTGCGCGAGTCGTTGCTGCGCTCGAACGCCGAGGTGACCGGGCACCGCCTGCTGCGCGGCGGGATCGCCGTCGGCGGCGCCCGGCTGCGGGCGCTGCCCGACCTCGCCCTCGTCCGATCCGTGGCCTCCGAGGTGGCCGAGCTGGTGCGGATCGCGCTGGGCGCGGCCGTGCTGGTCGACCGGTTCACGGGGACCGCGGTGCTGCGACGCGAGGCGGCCGAGGAGATGGGCGTGCTCGGCTACGTCGCCCGCGCCTCCGGCCTGGACGTGGACGCCCGCCGCGACCACCCGTTCGTGGACCTGGGGCCGGCCTTCCGCACCTGCACGCGCGAGGACGGCGACGTCATGGCC
>JAJYTJ010000256.1 GCA_021793115.1 Actinomycetes bacterium
GCCGAACGGTGCCGCCAACGCAGCGATCGCCGCCGGACCGCCGCTGGTGGCGGCCGGGAAGAACTTCACCGTGGCGATCCCCAGCTCGAGCGCGGCCTGCACCTCGGTGGCCGTCACCGCGCCGGGCAGCGCCGGCACGCCGTGCTCCGCGCAGCGTTCCACCACCGCGCGCGACAGGCCGGGGGACACCACGAACCGGGCGCCGGCGGCCACCGCCTGGTCCACCTGGGCCACCGTCAGCACCGTGCCCGCCCCCACCAGGACGTCACCCCGGGCTGCCATCGCGCGGATGGCCTCGCCGGCCGCCGCGGTGCGGAACGTCACCTCGGCCACCGGCAGGCCACCGGCCACCAGCGCGTCCGCGAGCAGCCCCGCGTCGCCGGCGTCCTGCAGCACCACCACCGGGACCAGGACCTGCCGCGTCAACTCCGCCAGGACATCCACGGATGCTGGCCTCCTTTCTTCGTCGGGCCGGAGCTCGTCTCAGCGGGCGAGCGTGCGCAGCGCGGTGAGCACGGCGGCGCGGAACGACGACGCCTCCGGCAGGTCGTCGCCCACGATGGCGCGCATCGCGAACACCTTGTCCACGACGCCGTCGAGCGGGCCGCTGGTCGCCGCGGCGAGCTCGGCCGCCAGCGGGTCGTCGAGCGGCACGGCACGGCCCTCGACGACGAGCTCACCGGCCGCGGCGGCCCGCACGTAGGCGATCCAGCCGGCGACGGCGAGCGCGACCCCGGTGGGCACGGCTCCGGCCGCGATCCGGTCGCGTGCGGTGTCGAGCAGGCGCTGCGGCAGCTTCTGCGACCCATCCATGGCCACCTGCACCGTGCGGTGCCCCGTGTTGGGGTTGGCGAACCGCTCGAGCACCTCGGCGCGGTACGCCCGCAGGTCGAGGCCTGGGGGCGGCGTCAGCGTGGGCAGCACGTCGTGGTCGGTGAGGTCGCGCAGCACGGCCGCCAGCCCAGGATCCTGGACCGCGGCCGCGATCGTGGCGTAACCCCGGAGCGCACCGAGGTAGGCCAGCGTGGAGTGCGAGCCGTTGAGGATGCGCAGCTTGGCCCTCTCGTACGGCGCGACGTCGTCGGTGAACGTCGCCCCGGCCAGCTCCCAGGGCGGACGGGGACCGGCGAAGTCGTCGCGGATCACCCACTGGCGGAAGGGCTCGCCGACGACGAGTCCCTGGTCGTCGAGGCCGAGCAGCTCGGCGGCCTGAGCGTGGTTCGCGGCGGTCGTCGCCGGCACGATGCGGTCCACCATGGTGCCGGGGAACCGGACCTGCTCGTCGACCCACGCCTGCAGGTGGGCGCCGCCGGGGATGGTCTCGAGCCAGGAGCGGACCAGTGCACGCACCGCGTCGCCGTTGTCGGAGAGGTTGTCGCAGCACACGACGGTGAGCGGCCCGGCGTCGTGCCGGGCACGGATCGCCAGACCCCGCAGCAGCAGCCCGACGGGCGTTCCGGTGGGTGTCTCGTCGTCGTGCCCCGCCAGGGCCCGTGCCAGCACCTGCGCGTCGGCCGCGGTCTGCTCGTCGGCCAGGTCGATGCCGCCGTCCGGTGCGCGGCGGTACCCCTTCTCGGTGACCGTCAGCGTGACGACGTGCGTGCTGGGCGCCGCGATGGTGGCCACGACCTGCGGCGTGTCGCGGTGCGGCGACGCGGTGGCGCGCAGCGTGCCGACGAGACGCAGCGACGTCTCGTGCTCCCCGAGCGTCAGCACGCCGTACAGGCCGTCCTGCGGGGCGAGCTGATCGACGACGCGCGTGCTGCGCTGCGTCACCCCGAGCACGCCCCAACGGGTGTCGCCGGACGCGGCGATCGCCTCCTGGGTGAACACCTCCTGGTGCGCGCGGTGGAACGCGCCCAGACCGAGGTGCACCTGCCCGACGGTGAGCGCCGCGGGGGCGACCGACGGCCCGGTCACGCCGTCGGGCAGGCCCTGGGCCGCGCGGGCCGACCACGTCGGCAGGCTGAGGCGGGGCAGCGACATCGGGTCCTCCGTCGGACGGTCCACGGCGGCGGTCGCGGGGTCGCCGCAACACGCTGCATACGATTCCATCATGTTTCAGCGGGACCTGGCAAGGGGCGACGCGGCAGTGGACAGTCGTTCGGCGGGAGGCGCAGAATCGTCGCTGTAAAGGTTCCCAGTGCGGCCCGCCGGGCCCGCGAACCGGAAGGACGACGATGTCGGGATCCACGCAGCGTTGGCAGCTCCACCCGGACCGGGCGCTGCCGGTCGATCCCGGGACGCGCGCGATCGCGCGGGAGATCTTCGCGGCGACCCGCGACCTGCCGCTGCTGTCGATGCACGGCCATGTCGACGCCTCGGTGTTCGAGCGGGACGAGCCCTTCGGCGACCCGGCCACGCTGCTCGTGGTCCCCGACCACTACCTGGTGCGCATGCTGGTCTCGCAGGGCGTGCCGCACGACGCGCTCGGTGTGCCGCGGCGCGACGGAGGGGCGGTGCAGACCGACCCGCGCGAGATCTGGCGTGCCTTCGCTGCCGGGTGGCACCTCTTCCGCGGCACGCCGACGCGATTCTGGATGGAGCACGTGCTCGTCGAGGTGCTCGGCGTCACCCAGCGACTGTCGGCGGAGACGGCGGACCAGGCGTACGACGAGATCACGGCACGCCTGGCCGAGCCGGACTTCCGCCCGATGGCGCTGCTCGACCGGTTCGGCATCGAGACGATCGCCACGACGGACGCGCCCGACGCGTCGCTCGACGAGCACCGGGCGCTGGCCGCGCGCGGCGGCCGGGTCGAGGTGGTGCCGACGTTCCGCCCGGACGGGCTGCTGCGGCTCGACCGTCCCGACTGGGCCACCGCGCTGGCGGCGCTCCAGGACCGGGCCGGGATGTCCGTCGATGACTACCAGGACTTCGTCGTCGCTCTCGAGGCGCGGCGGGAGGCCTTCGTCGCGGCCGGTGCGCGAGCCACCGACTCGGGCCCGGCGTCGGCCGACACCACGCCGATGGCCGACGACGACGCCCGGCGGGTGTTCGGCGCTGCGCTGCGCGGCGAGGTGACCACTGCGCAGGCGGACGCCTTCGAGGCGCACATGATCTTCCAGATGGCCCGGATGTCGGCGCAGGACGGCCTCGTCATGCAGCTGCACCCGGGAGTGCTGCGGGACTACGACCCTGGGGTGTTCGCCGCACGCGGGCCGGACGTCGGCTACGACATCCCGCTGCCGACCGACTTCACCCGCGGCATGCGCCCGCTGCTCGAGGCGTTCGGGCACCACCCGAAGCTGCGGCTCGTGCTCTTCACGGTCGACGAGGACACGTTCGGCCGCGAGCTCGCGCCGCTGGCGGGCGTCTTCCCGGCGGTGCGGCTGGGAGCGCCGTGGTGGTTCCTCGACACGCCGGACGGCATGCGCCGCTGGCGCGAGACCGTGACGGACACCGCAGGCTTCTTCAACACGACCGGGTTCGTCGACGACACCCGCGCCTTCCTGTCCATCCCGGCGCGGCACGACCTGTTCCGCCGGGTCGATGCCGGCTACCTGGCACGGTTGGTCGGCGAGCACCGGCTGGGCCTCGACGAGGCGGTCGAGACCGCCGTCGACCTGGCCTACCGGTTGCCGAAGGCGGCCTACCCGCCGGTCGCGGCGCCGGCGGTCGCGGGCGCGCGATGAGCACCCCGCTGGCGGACGTCGCCCTGCTGCTGCGGCCGGACGACGACGTCGCCGTCGTGACGCGCGACGTCCCGGCCGGGACGGTGCTCGGGCACGCGGGCCAGGAGCTGCTCGTGCGGCGTCCGGTGCCCCGCGGGCACAAGATCGCCGTCCGGGCGCTGGCACCGGGCGACCCGGTGCACAAGTACGGCCAGGTGATCGGCCGGGCGAGCGCGCC
>JAJYTJ010000257.1 GCA_021793115.1 Actinomycetes bacterium
ACGTCGACCCAGCCCGTGAAGAGGTTCTTCGCGTTCCATTCGCTCTCGCCGTGGCGGAGCAGCACGAGGGTGTAGGTCATGGCGCCATTCTCCCCCGACGAGGGCGGCGACGGCGGGGGACGACCGTCCCCCGGGACCGCCCGCGGCCCGTCCCGGCGTCACGCCTCGCGGCGGCACTCCGCGGCGACCGCGTAGACCTTGAGCACCTGGTCGGCCGCGCCGTCCCAGCCGAAGCGCTCGGCGGCCGGCCGGGCCGCCGCCGCCCAGGAGGCGCGCAGCTCGTCGTCCGCGAGCGCCTGCGCGAGCACGTCCGCCCACAGCGCCGGGTCGTGCCCCGGCACGAGGCGGCCGGAGACGTGGTCGTCGACGATCGTCTTGAGCCCGCCCACCGCTGCGGCGACCACGGGGACGCCGCTGGCCTGGGCCTCCGCGGCGACCAGGCCGAACGACTCGGACCGCGACGGCATCGCCACGAGGTCGGCCGCGTGGTACCAGCACACCAGGTCCGTGCGGGCGGCCGGCGGGTGCACCACGAGGTCCGCCCCCACGCCCAGCTCGTCCGCGAGCCGGCGCAGGTCGCGCACGGCCGTCGCCCGCCCGGACGGGCCGCCGAGCACGACGAGCAGCGGCACGGGCCGGCCGGTGGCGCGGAGCACGCCGAGGGCCCGGACCAGCACGTCCGGCGCCTTGAGGGGCTGCACGCGGCCCGCGAACAGCACGATGGGCCGGTGCCGCGGCAGGCCGAGCGCGGCGCGCGCCGCGTGGCGGGCGCCGGGCGGCCCCGGACGGAACCGGCGCAGGTCCACACCGGGCTCGACGACGTGCACGTGCGCGGGGTCGGCGCCGTAGAGGTCGACGAGCTCGCGGGCCTCCGCCGCCGTGCTGGCCACGAGGGCGTCCGCCGCCCGCACCACCTGCTCCTCGCCGTCCTCGCGCACCGCGGGCTCGGCACTGTCGCCCGGGGCCAGGGCCCGGTTCTTCACGCGCGCGAGCGTGTGCGCGGTGTGGACCAGGGGCACGTCCCAGCGCCGTGCCGCCGCGATGCCCACCTGGCCGGAGAGCCAGTAGTGCGAGTGGACCACCTGGTACCAGCCCGGGTGCCGGGCCGCCTCGGTGCGCAGCACGCCGGCGGTCATGCCGCACAGCAGGGCCGGCAGGTCGGCCTTGTCGAGGCGCTCGAAGGGGCCCGCCGGCACGTGGTGGACGAGCACCGGCGGTGTCACGCCGGCCGGCACCCCGGCCGCGAGGAGCACCGCGCGGGCCTCGTCGCGGGTCAGCGTCCGGCCGTCCGCACCCCGGCCGTCGAGCACCACCGTCTCCGGCTGGTCCGCCGACGTCGCGCGCGTGAAGATCTCGACGCGCGCGCCCCGCTCGGCCAGTGCGCGGGCGAGATCGAGCACGTAGACGTTCATGCCACCCGCGTCGCCCGTGCCGGGCTGGTCCAGCGGCGAGGTGTGGACCGACAGCATGGCGACGCGAGGTGCCTGCTGGGTGATCACCCCACCATTGTCACCGCCGCCGGGACCGGTCCCAGGTCTCCTCGACGTCCGGGGCCACGCAAGCCGCGGACGGCAGGGGGCGCGAGGAGACCACCCGACCGGAGCGGTCGAGCACCGTGACCGCGCCGGGCTCCTGCTCGGCCACCACGGTCCAGGCCCCCACCACGGCGTGGTGCCGGGGGGTCCCGGTGGGCAGCGCGTGCTCCGCGGCAGGCGTCAGCAGGCCGTCGTCGGCGACGGCGAAGCGCGCCAGCACGCCGGCGCCGCGCACGCCGACCACGAGCTCCCGCCCGTCCAGCGCGAGGTGCGACGGCGCGGCCGCGGACGCCCCCGTCCCGGCCTGCGGTGGTGCGCCGGGGGCGAGCGCGGGCAGGGTCTGCACCAGCTCGCCCGTGTCGGTCACCCCGTCCCAGGACAGGACGTGGACCGTGGCGTCCAGCTCGCCGGTGAGGTAGCCGACGGTCCGGCCGGGGCCGGGCTCCCGGTGTCCGGCCGGGGTCGGTGCGACGACCAGGTGGCGTGGCCCGGTCCCGGGCGGCAGCGTGGCGGCGACGCCCGCCGGCTCCAGCCCGTGCGGCGTCCGGGTGTAGCGCCGCACCTCGTCCGTGCCGAGGTCGGCGACGAGCACGTGGCCGCCCGGCCCGACGACGACGACGTGCGCGTGCGGCCCCTCCTGCCGGTCGGCCCGGGGACCGTGGCCCTCGTGCCGCAGCACCTGCGGCTCGTCGGACGCGAAGCGACCGTCCGGGGCCAGCGCGAGCACCCCGAGCGCGCCGTCGCCGTAGTTCGCCACGTACAGCCGGTCACCGTCGAGCAGCAGGTGGCACGGGTAGGCGCCGCCGGACGAGGCGGCCCCCAGCGGCTCGAGCCCGTCGCCGTGCACGCGGAACGCCGCCACCCGGCCGCGCTCGCTCTCGTCGGCCGCGTACAGCACGGTGCCGTCCGGGCGGTGCACGACGAACGAGGGCGCGGGCGTCTCGACCACGCGGCGCGGTTCGCCGAGCGCGCCCGTCGCCGGGTCCAGCTCGACGCGGTAGACGCCCTCACCACGGCCGGGGGGCGTGCCGATCCCCGCCGGCGGGTACGTGCCGATCCAGAGCGCGCGCGTGGCCACGAGCCGTGAGCCTAGGGCGGTCCGCCAGCGGGCAGTGGACCGGGCCGGCGCACGGGCGGGGCGACGCACCGGACGGGCCGGCGCACGGGCGGGGCGACGCACCGGACGGGCCGGCGCACGGGCGGGGCGACGCATCGGACGGGACGACGCACCGGACCGGCCGGCGCCCACGACTCGCGGCGAGGGGGCATGCTGGGCGCCGCCGCGGCGCCCGGCGCCGCCCGTCCCGGAGACAGCCGATGATCCCGCAGCGCGCCGCCGAGTTCTCCTTCGACCCGGCGCTGGTCCAGCTCAACCACGCGTCGTTCGGCGCTCCGACCCGGGCCGCGCTCGACCGGCTCGCCGCGCAGCACCGACGGATCGAACGCGACACGGCGCTGCGGCTCGGCGACGGCCTGGCCGACGACCTGGCGCCCGTGCGCCGCCTCGTGGCAGGCCTGCTGGGGGCCGCGGAGGCCCAGGTCGCGCTCGTCGCGAACGCCACCGAGGCGTCGGGCGCGCTCGCGACGTCGCTGCCGCTCGCGGCGGGCGAGGCCGTCGCGCTGCTCGACGTCGAGTACGAGTCCGTGCTGCGCGACTGGCGGGAGCGCTGCACGCGCTCCGGGGCCCGCCTGGTGGTGCTGCCGACGCCCCTGCCGGCCACCGAGGACTCCCTGCTGGCGGCGTTCGAGCGCCTGCCCGCCGGCACGCGCTACGTCGTCGTCTCGGCGGTGACCTCCTCGACCGCCCTGCGCGTGCCGGTGCGCGAGGTGGTGCGGCTGGCGGCCGCGCAGGGCGCGGGGGTGCTGGTCGATGCCGCCCACGTGGTGGGCCACGAACCGCCGGACGTGGCCACGTGCGGCGCGCTCGCGGCGTTCGGGTCCCTCCACAAGTGGCTCCCCGCGCCGCGGAGCTCGGGGTTCCTCTGGCTGGCACCGTCCCTCGTGGACGCGGTGCGGCCCGCGGCCGTGGCGCTGCGCTACGACGAGGACCTCGCGGCCCGCTTCGCGTGGCGCGGCACGTGGGACCCGGCGCCCACGCTCGGGCTGCCGGAGGCCGTGCGCGAGTGGCGCGCCTGGGGCGACGCCGGTGACCTGCGCCGGGCGGCCGCCCTCGCGGACACCGCGACCGACGAACTGGCCGCGGCCGGGTGGCGGCCGACCGGAGCCGAGCCGCTGCGTCCGGCGCGCCTGCGCGCCTTCGTGGTGCCGGCGCCTCCGGACCGGCTGCGGGCCGCCGCCCAGG
>JAJYTJ010000258.1 GCA_021793115.1 Actinomycetes bacterium
AACAGACCGTGGAGCTGTGGGAGTCGATGTCCGGCGGGCTGCTCGTCGAGGGCTACGGCCTGACCGAGTCGTCCCCGGTCGCGCTGGGCAACCCGTTCCACCCGACCCGGCGCGCCGGCACCATCGGCGTGCCGTTCCCCTCGACCCTGATGAAGGTCGTCGACCTGCAGGACCCGAGCATCGAGATGCCCCAGGGGCAGCCGGGTGAGCTGCTGCTGAAGGGGCCGCAGGTCTTCCAGGGCTATTGGAACGACCCCGAGGAGACCGCGCAGTCCCTGCTGCCCGACGGCTGGCTGCGCACCGGCGACGTCGTGACGGTGGACCAGGACGGGTTCGTCACGATCGTGGACCGGGCCAAGGAGCTCGTCATCACGGGCGGCTTCAACGTCTCACCGTCGGAGGTCGAGGCGGTCCTGCGCCTGCACCCGGCCGTCGCCGACGCCGCTGTGTTCGGCAAGCCGCTCGAACGGGGCGGGGAGATGGTCGTGGCCGCGGTCGAGCTCGAGCCCGACGCCGAGTTCGACGAGGCGGCGCTGCGAGACCACTGCCGTGAGCACCTCGCCGCCTACAAGGTGCCCCGGAGGGTGGTGCAGATCCAGGAGACGCCTCGTTCGGTGCTCGGCAAGGTTCTGCGCAAGCAGGTGCGCGAGCAGGTCCTGCCGCGCCTGTGACGGTGCTGCCGGGCCGTCTGGTTCGACTGTCGCCGCCGTCGAGGAGCACCTGGAGCGCATCGGCGCGCGCCCGGACGCGCTGCTGTTCGCTCGTCCGGACGGTCTGCCGATCTCGCGGGAGAGCCTGCGCAACCTCGACGAGAAGGCCCGCGTGGCCGCGGGCCGGCGCGACCTGCGGTTCTCCGGCCTGCGGCACACGGGCAACACGTACGCCGCCGTCGCGGGCGCCGCGCTGAAGGAGCTCATGGAACGGGCCGGGCACACCACGGCGGCGATCGCGATGCGCTACCAGCACGTGGCCGAGGGGCGCGACATCGCCCTGGCCGGGCGGATGTCCGGGCTGGCGCTGTAGCTGCACTCGACGACGAGGTTCGAGTCTCGCGGCGGGACGCCGCGGCCGGGCGGGTGCATCGCGTCTGGAGGCGTCAAGCGAGTCGAGCCAGCAGGCGTGCTGTGACGAGCTCGGCTGCGTCATCGACGGCGTATCCGTCGGGCAGTGCTGCGACGAGGACGTCGATGTCACTGCGGAAGAGTGGGTCGCGGACCTTCGCTGCGAGGTCGTCGATCGCGCGTTGGGCGGTCAGGCCGGCTGGCCGGTAGGGGCCGAACGCGCCGAGGATCTCGTCGGGGTCCAGGTGGAGGTGTTCGAGGGCGAGCCACAGGTCGAACAGGTCGCGCCCCTTGGAGCGCTGGTAGAGAGCCCGGATCTTGGTGGCGACCAGCTCGGCAGGCTGAAACGTCTGGACGCTGCCGACGCCCGTCCACCACGCCGAGTCGACGCGGTGCTCGACGTGGATCACCGGCACGGCGGGGGAGCGCTCGTGGGTGTTGACCTCGATCTTGATCCGGATCGGGGTGCCCTCGATCGACGTCGCGCGCCAGTAGACCTTCGGGTGCTCGGTGACACGGGTGCGGACCTCGAAGCCGAGGGTCTCGCCGAGGCCGGTCAGTGCGCGGGTCAGCGGTGCGATGCCAGTGCCCGACGAGCGCACGTAGTCCAGGTCCTCGCTGTACCGCCACGGGCGTCGCAAGTGCAGCTTGTGCAGGGCGGTGCCGCCGCGGAAGACGAGCTCCTCGCCGAGGTACTCGTCGTCGGCGATCGCACAGATCGCCCTTGGACAGCAGCAAGTCCTGCTCGACCTGCGTCCGGGCAGACCAGGGATGGTCGACGCTCCAGGCAGTGACGGCGTCAGCGGGGATCACGCCTCGGGCTCCAACTCTCGATTCAGGTAGAGGTTCCAGCGCCCGTCAACAGGCCCTGCGGCCGACCGCGTCGGGTCGAGGCGAGACGGGGACGACGAGCGGCTGGCGACGGCGTCGTGCAGGGGCGTCAGGTCATCGTGGTCGGTGAAGTGCTCCAGCACGTACCCGACTCGCCGACCCGAAGCGGCTGGGAACCTCGTCGCCAGCGCGGCCAACGACGCGGGATCGAAGGCATCGTTCTCGGCAAGCTCGATGATCACCGTCGCGCCGTTGTCGACCCCGCCGGCCAGGTCCGGGTCCGTCGCGACGTCCAACGCTGTCACCTCTGGAGTCGACACCCGGGCGCTGCCGGACCTCGTCGGGCGCTCGATCGTCGGCAGGTTCATAGCAGACGGCCGTTGCACAAACCGGAACCGAGTGCGCCCGACCGTCCGATCGCGGACCATGCGGTCGACCGCCACCTGGAACACCTGCGGAGCTTGGTGGGCGGCGCCGTGGATCGCGGCGGCCGACAGCCAGCCGACGTAGTAGCGGGTGTCCAGGTGGCGCATCATCGTGTCGATCAGCTCGATACCGGACGGAGCCCCCCACGTCCGGTACTCCGGGGGCACCGGCACCCACAGTCCACGCACTGGCTGGACCCACTCGCCCCGGCTGGCCGGTGCATGGAGGCGACGGCGCACTTGGTCGTCGGGCACGCCGAGGAGGTCAGCGAGCCCTGGAACCGTCATCGCGCTCGTGCCGCGAGACAGCAGCCAGTCCGCCAACGCGCTCGCTCGCACGGGCCGTACCTCTCGCTCCATGTAAACAATCGTCACATAGTGTGTGACGTTGTGCAATCACGAGCGAGGGGGCACGGTGGTCGGGGTGACGATGCCCATCAGCTGCCACCAGCTGACCTGGCGGGGTTCGAGGCGTTGGGCGTGGACGTCGTAGCGGTCGTTGTCGCTGCGGCGGATGCGGCGCGGAGCGGGGATCGTCACGTGATAGCGCGCGGGGTTGGCGTCGCTGACCTCGTGCAGTGCCAGTGCTGTCTCGTGGCTGAGCGCGGCGTCCGGGTCGCGGGCGACGAGGTTGTCGACCGCACCCGCGCTCAGTTCGAGATCCTCGAGCGCCTGCTGGCGGGTGACCAGGCCGTTCTGTGCCTCCGCGAGCTCGCGCAGTGCGTCCCGTGCCAGTGCCCTCACTTCCGCAGTCCTGTCAAAGACCTATCAGTTCTGATGCACCCCGACCGCCCGCTCGTCGTGCCGCTCCCACCCGGGCCCACCCAGCCGGCCCATGCGATCCCGACACCCGCACCCACGCCCGCCCCGCCGGTCCGCAGCCGCTGACCCGGCACCCGACCAAGGAGAAGAAGCGATGACCATCAGCACCGACCACGAGCTGATCACCGTCACCGAAGCCGCCGAGCGGCTCCGCGTCACCACACGGTTCATCCGCATGCTCATCGCCGACGGAACCCTGCCCGCACTACGCCTCGGACGCCGCTCCATCCGGCTGCGCAAGGACGATGTCGACCGCGTACTGCGCCCGATCGACAGGTGAAATCGGGGGAGGCTAGATGCACGGAGAGTGCACGGCCTCATCTTCGAGGCTGTGACCTGCAACTTTACGTGCGCCCGACTGGACTCGAACCAGCGGCCTTCTGCTCCGGAGGCAGACGCTGGGCGTGTTAGCGGAGGTCGTGAGCGGCCCAGCACCTGTGCTGAAGCTGCTCACCAGCATCGCTGCTCCCCGATGTCGTTTCCAGACGACAACTGTGCGTCCGTCCTGACGTCCCGTCAACACCTGCGATCTGTGTCACGCTCCGCATGGCGAGCACCGTGCGGCAAGCCTGTCCGCACGCACGGATGACTCGTCGCTCGTCGCGCGACGCAAGGCCGCGTGCCACGGCGCTCGACAGCGTTCGGACGCCGGCGGTGCACGTGCGCAGCGCTCACAGTGGAGTCCGCCAGAGTGGT
>JAJYTJ010000061.1 GCA_021793115.1 Actinomycetes bacterium
GGCCTGACTTGCACAGGTTGGGGCTTCGTTGGGGTGTTGCTGCTGGTCAGAGCTTCGGGCGGGGTGATTCTGGGGCACTAATCGGTAGCCTTGGCGGGTGTCGGGGTTCATTAGAAGGGTGAAGACGGCCTCGGGTGCGACCGCGGTGCAGATCGTGGAGAAGCGTGGCGGGGTCCGTCGGATCGTGGAGCACGTGGGCTCGGCGCACGACGAGGTCGAGCTCGCGGTGCTGGTCCATGTTGCCTATGAGCGGCTGCATGCCGGCCAGCAGGTCCTGGATCTGGGCCTGGACGCCATCACGGATCGCGAAGGGCCCGCGGGTGCGAGCCCGGTCGGGCAGGCGGTAGTGACCGGGACGGCCTCGCAGGTGCTGTGGCAGGTCCTGTCCGACGCCTATGCCCGGCTCGGGTTCGAGGCCCTGGGTGATGAGGCGTTCGCGGCGATGGTCCTGGCCCGGTGCGTGGAGCCGGCCTCGAAGCTGGCCACGATCGAGATCCTGGACGAGCTCGGGGTGCGTGCCCCGCACCGCAACACCTTGTCGGCCTCCCTGAAGCGCGCGACCGCCCGCGACTACCGCGACACCCTGGCCAGGGTCGCCAGGGCGCACTCGTTGGCCACCACCGGGACCTCGGCCGTGATCCTCTACGACGTCACGACCCTGCACTTCGAGAACGGTGACGAGGACGACCTGCGTCGGGTGGGCATGTCCAAGGAGCACCGTGTGGACCCGCAGATCCAGGTCGGGCTGCTGGTCGACCCGGGTGGGTTCCCCTTAGAGATGCACGTCTTCGAGGGCAACAAGGCCGAAACCACCACCTTGATCCCCGTGCTGTCCGCGTTCGCCGCCCGCCACGGTGTCACCGACCTGGTCGTGGTCGCTGATGCCGGGATGCTCTCGGCGGGCAACCTGAACGCCTTGGAGGACGCCGGGTTCGGCTTCATCGTGGGCTCGAGGATCACCAAGGCCCCCTACGACCTGGCCGACCACTTCGAACGCCACGGGAACTACTTCACCGACGCCCAAGTCCTGGAGTCGACCCGGGACATGGGCACCGGGACCAGTAAGCGGGCACGGCGGGTGGTCTACCAGTGGAAGTTCAAGCGCGAGCAGCACGACAACAGGGCCATCAACGCGATGGTCACCAAAGCGGAGAAGGTCGCCGACGGGTCCCGACAGATGCGCCGCGACCGGTTCGTCAAGGTCACCGGCGCGACCAAGGGCGTGGACTGGGCACTGGTCGAACGCGCTCGCCAGCTCGCCGGCCTGAAGGGCTACGTCACCAACCTGCCCGCCACCGTCATGGACGGCACCGCGGTGATCGACGCCTACCACGACCTGTGGCGCGTCGAGCAGTCCTTCCGGATGACCAAGTCCGACCTGCGCGCCCGGCCCGTGTTCCACCACAACCGCGAGGCGATCGAAGCCCACCTGACCGTCGTGTTCGCCGCCCTGGCCGTGGCCCGCCACCTCCAAGACGCCACCGGCGTCACGATCAGGAAGCTCGTGCGGACTCTGCGACCACTGCGCACCGTGACCATCGCGATCGGCGCTCACGCTCTTACCGCAGAACCCCTCATCAACGCCGAAGCCCGCGCCATCCTCGACCGCCTACCCCCGATCAACGGCCCAGGGCACTAAGCCCGTGCAAGTCAGGTCACGCTGGTGATGGGGCTCGGCATCGCGCCGGTCCTCGGTGCGGCTGCCGAGAATCCGTTGGGCTCCGACGCGAAGCTGGGCGCGCACCCGGCCAGGAGGAGGCTGACGGCGGACAGTGCGACGACTGCGCGCCCGCTCCGACCTGGTCCAGCCATGCGAGGATGGTAAGTCGGCCCGCTGAGCGCGCCGCACCGCCCAGGCGACGCCACGTCGCGGGCTATCCGTCAGATGGTGGGATCCGCTCCGAGTTCGAGTGCGGCCGCCACTGCCTCGAACTCCGCCAGGGCGGCGGTGAGGTCTTCGACGATCTCGCGGGCGATGACCTCGGGGGCAGGCAAGCTGTCGAGGTCCTCGAGCGACTCGTCGCGCAACCAGGTGATGTCGAGGTTGGCCTTGTCGCGCGCGACGAGCTCGTCGTACGAGAAGGAGTGGAACCGCTCGGTCTCGGCGCGCTCCGACCGCGGCCGGTCGGGTGCGTAGCGGGCGACGAAGTCGTCGAGCGCAGCCCGGGTCAGGGGACTCTGCTTGAGCGTGAAGTGCTGGTTGGTGCGCAGGTCGTAGACCCAGAGCTTGTCGGTCCAGGGGTGCTCGGCCGCGGGCTTCTTGTCGAAGAACAGCACGTTCGCCTTGACGCCCTGGGCGTAGAAGATCCCGGTGGGCAGTCGGAGCATGGTGTGCAGGTCGAAGTCCCGCAGCAGCCGGCGGCGCAGCGTCTCGCCCGCACCGCCCTCGAACAGCACGTTGTCCGGCAGCACCACGGCGGCCCGGCCGTTGATGTCGAGGATCGTCATGATGTGCTGCAGGAAGTTCAGCTGCTTGTTGCTCGTCGTGACGACGAAGTCCTGGCGCTCGATCTCCAGGTCCTCGCGGGCCTCGCGCCCGTCGGCACCGACCATCGTCAGCGACGACTTGCGGCCGAACGGCGGGTTGGACAGCACCACCGACCAGCGCCGCCCGGGGTCGGCGATGAGCGAGTCCTTGACCTCGATCAACGAGTCCCCGTTGGCGCGGCCGATGCCGTGCAGCAGCAGGTTCATCGCCGCCAGCCGCGCGGTGCCGTCGACGAGCTCGACGCCGTGGACGAACCCGTCGCGCAGGTGCGCCCGCTGGGTGGGGTCCAGGTGCTCGGCGTCCGACGAGGCGTACTCGTGCGCCGCGAGCAGAAACCCGCCGGTGCCGGCGGCGGGGTCGGTCACCGTGTCGGCGACCGTCGGTCGTACGCAGTCGACCATCGCCCGGATGAGCGGTCGGGGCGTGAAGTACTGGCCGGCGCCGGACTTGATGTCCTCGGCGCCCTTGCTCAGCAGCGACTCGTAGGCGTCGCCCTTGATGTCGACGTCGGCGGCCGACCACTGCTCGGCGTCGATGAGGTCGTGGATCAGCCGCTTGAGCTTGGCGGGGTCCTGGATCCGGTTCTGCGCCTTGCGGAAGATCGTGCCCAGCGTCCCCGGCTCCCGGGCGAGCCCCAGCAGGATGCGCGTGTACTCGGCCTCCAGCCGCACGCCGTCGGTGTCCAGCAGGCGTTGCCAGGACAGGTCGTCCGGGACGATCTTCTCCGGCTTGAGGGGCCGACGAGCCCGCTCGTCGGCCATCTTCAGGAACAGCAGGTAGGTCAGCTGCTCCGTGTACTCGAGGGTCCCGACCCCGTCGTCGCGCAGCACGTTGCAGTACGACCAGAGCTTGTCCACCAGACGACGAGCGTCAGCCACGATGCCTTCTCTCCCGGGGAATGCTCACGGATTCATCCTGCCGCAGCGTGGCATCGGTCCCAGATCAGTTGAGCAGCCGCAGACCGGGCGCGTCTCTGTAGATGCCGTCGTTGGCGAGCAGCGGCGCGCCGATGGCGATTGCCGTGGCCGCGACCCACCGGTCGCCGGTGTGCTTTCCGTCGTGCAAGCCCGTGCCCCGACGGATGCACTCGGCAGTGAGGGCGGCGTACGCGCGCACGACTTCCTCGGTGACGGGCACCGTGCGGGTGCTGTCGAGCTGCGTCTCGATGGCGGCGGCTCGGCTGGGCCCGAGTTCCCCTTTCGCGAGCCAGGTCAGCACTTCGGCGCGCGTCTGAGTGGCGATCACGACCTCGCGACCTATCAGCGCTGCTCGCCATTCGTCGGTTCTGGCGTGAGCGCGGGTCTTCCGCCCGAACAGCCAACTCCACACGTCCGTATCGACGACGACCCAGGGTTGGTCGGGCACCGGTGTCACTCGCCCCCGATCGCAGCCATGAACGAGTTCCACTCCTCGTCGGTGAACTCGATACCGCCGTCGGGGTCCGGTCCGGGGACGTCCGCGGTTCGCCACGATTCGTCGTGGACCCGCCTGGTCCACTCGGCCGGAACGTGTGCGACAGCGATCGATGACACGCGGAGTGCCGAGAGACGCCCTCTGGCATCACGCACCGGAAGGCCCACCGCGTTCGCTCGGCGATCGAGCAGCTCACGAGCCACGTCAGCGTCGTCGATCCCTTCCAGGGGGATCCGGTTGCCGACGTCGTCGTGGAGCCGGAACTTATGGGTCGCGAGATCGACCGCCTTCACGACTCCGCTGAGCGTGATCTCCTGGTCGTCGGCCACCTTTGCTGGGACGGCCCAGACCTTGCGGTCCCGTTCCGATGGGCGGAACGTCACCTGGGCATTGTCCTGGCGGCGGAACTCCACCTGACCGGCTGCGTGATTCATCGCATCGAGCAACGCCACCACCGTCTCCCGCACGGCGATCGGTGTGTCTGTACGCGGCGAGTCGTGTGCGATGGCCGCGATCGTCTCCCAGAACCGATCATCGAACTCCTGCTCAAGTGGAGTGGAGAAGTCGAGGACTGCGCTCGGTCCGCGGGAGATCTCCAGCACCGTGCTGCCACGGGAGATTCCCGAGAGCCGAAGGACGACCGCCTCTTCGACGTCAGAGGTCGAACGCCCCCGCCGGTCGATGCCGGCAACCCAGCGGCCGACGCGCGTTGCGAGCTCCTGCAGCCTTCCGCTCAGGTCGGCCAGGTCGCGAAGGTCGATCTCGCCCGCTGGCATGGCCGAGTCCAGAAGCCTCAGCTCAAACTGTCCGTCCATGGCCCTCACCCCCACGGATGTCGTCAACGTCGAGCGCCTCTGGGATTGTGCCGCATCGCACCGACGTCGGTCCGTCGAAATGCAGCACCGACACGGTCATTCGACGCCCCGGCTCTCCCACTGCCCGAACGTGCCCTCGACGGACACCCACGCCTCGCGACCGTTGCACGAACGGCCTGTGACGATCGCCCCGGCTGTCGATGGCGAGGAGAAGACGATGTCCCGCTCGACGTGGCCGACGCCATCCGTCACGACGATCGAGTCGTCGGCGACCAGCTTGGAGTGCAGCGCTCGATAGGCGGCGTACGACTTGGCAGTGCTCTCGCTGTAGCGGGTGCTCTCACGGACGGTGGCGGCCACCGTCGAGCCGGCGAGCAGCGTGAACTCGCCGTCGATCTGCTGCGCCGTCGCCTCGATGCCGTGACGCGGCAGTGACAGCCGAAAGATCGGTGAAGTCTGGTCCGGGCCATTCGTCGCCCCGGGGACGGAATCGCGGACGCGGATCGCGTTGACACCGAGGACCGGCAGGACGATCTGGAGCTGGCCGACGAAGTACTCCATGTCCGACCGGTCGGCCTCGGGCAGTGGCGGCACCGGCGGCACCGTTCCGTTCTCGAGAGCGACGCGACCCGCCTCCTTGGCCAGCGAGATCAGGCGCGCCTCGAGATACCTCCCGTGCGACTTCGTGAGGTTCTCGTCCTTCGAGGTCACGACGACGACGCGGTCCCAGAACTCCTTCTCCCGGTGGTGCGACCGCAGCCGGTCCGCGACCACATCGGCCTCGCCGATGTAGCACCGGACGCCACCCACCTCGCCGGTGGCGTCGCCGAGCAGCAGGTAGACACCGGTGCGCCCGACTTCCGGTCGCTTGAGCAGGTCCCCGAGGTCGGATCGCCGGGCGCTGCAGACGTGACCGGTCCAGTTGGTGATCTCCGCCGTCGTCACCCCGCCCGGGGTGCCGTCGACAAGGAACAGCTTGATCTGCTTCCCGCTCACGAGACGAGCTCCTCTGCCCGGTCCAGATCGGAGTCGCGGCCGGTCAACCGGCCGGAGAAGGCAGCCGCAAGCAGCGCCCGACGAAGGGACGACGAACGAGTGTGCGCGGCCCGGATGCTCGCATGCAGCGCACCAAACGAGTCCTCGAGGGACTCGGTTTGCCGAACGATGTCGTCCTGGACACCCAGGGCGGGTACAGGAATGGAGATCAGCCGGAGCTTTTCCTGCGGTAGGTGTTTGATGGTCGTTCCGGTGAACAGGCGGCTCGCACGTCCGCTACGGATCACCTGTCCAAGCATCAGTGCGACGTAATGCGGGTTCGCGGTGTCACGCGGGAAACGGACTCTGTGCAACGCCTTCTGGAACGTCATGATGCTGGCCGAACCGGGCCATACGGCGCAACGCCCGGGTTCTCCGCCTTCGCAGACGAGGAGGTCGCCGGGGCAAAGCTCGAGCCGTGACCGCTCGGTGTCGGTCAGCGGAACGCTCCGGACATCCGACAGGTCGAACTCCCCCCATCGCACGTTGATATTCCGAAGGTATGGCGTCGGTTCCCCCGTCGCACGCTTGGCATCGAGCATCTTCCCGAGGTCGCTCCGGCCGAGATCGCCGAGGGGCACCGCCGCAACGCCAGCGGCCGATTGCTCGGTGGCGAGCTTCGTCAGTGATGCCAGCCGCAGCGACGCGATGCGGCTGGTCTGCAGTGTCAGAAGTCCGTCAGCGGCGTCGAGGCGGGAGAGGTGGTCTTCGAGGATCTCGACGATCCGTCGCTGCTCCTCCCTTGGGGGTATTGGAAGACGAACCGCCCCCAGCTTGGAGCCGTTGATGTTCGGAATCGCGATGCCATCGGTGACGTTGCTGATTTGTCGCCAGTAGCCTGGGCTCTGGAGGTACAGCTTCAGGTAATCGCCGATCACGGCGTCGTGGGGCCGCATCCGCATCAAATACGACGCGAATACCGCCTCGGGCGGTTGCCGGACGAGCGCGCTCACACCAACTGATCCAGCGCGACTGACTACGATGTCGCCGTCGCGAAGCAGATATCGGTCTGGATCGTTTGGATTTGCGGTGCACCGCGGAACGGACGTCCAGTCGATTGGCCCGTGCGTTATGTCCGTGGTTCGCAACAGAGGTAACCCGGAAACGCCGACCTTCGCAGCCGAGGTCCAACCATATTGTGGCTTGCTTGCCACTTCATCCAAGCGGTGCCATTCCCACCCAGTCGGCAACTCGTTCATGCTGTGAGTTCCCGGTTGAGCTGGGTGATGAGTGCTTCAGTCTTGGTGCCGAGGTCGCGCAACGCGCCGTCGATGCCGCCGCGGTCGGTGAAGGGGGCAGCGTCGAGGTCGTCGTCGGTGAGGTCGGCGGAGGCGGCGATCACCTCGGCCATCCGGTCGAGCCACCAGCGTTCGACGGGGGAGTAGGTGACACCCGCCTGTTCCTGCTGGGCGAGCCAGCCGGTGTAGCGCTGGTGCACCTGGTCGGCGTAGGGGACCAGCTCGTCGTCGGCGCCGAAGGTGTAGCGCAGCAGCGAGACGAGGTCGGTGAGGCGGGCCTTGTCGTTGTGGCGCACGTGGCCGGCCTCGACGGCTTCGTAGGCGTGCCAGACCGTGTCGACGGTCCAGTTGTGGGGCGGTCGGGCGATGCGGTCGGCCAGCTCCTTGATCGCGGCGAAGGGGATGGCGCGGGACCTCGCCTCGCCGGCTATCTGGATCGCGGTGATCTCGTCGCGATGCTCGTCGAGGTAGGCGCGCCAGGACTCGACGATCGACTTGGCGCGGGTGGGGTCGACCACGCCGTGGGCGTCCAAGAGGACGTCGGCGGTCACCTCGTCGATCACGCGGTCGTGCGTCTGGCGCAGCTCGAGGATGCGGGCGCGCAGCTCGGGGTTGGCCGCCAGCGGTGTGATCGCCGCTTCGAGGAGCCCCGCCAGGACCTTCTCACTCGGAAGGAGGGGGTTGTCGGTGATCGCGGCGGCCTGCCGGTCGGGATCGACGGCGTCGACGAGCCCGCGGATGACCTCGCGCAGGGGGACGCCGGCGACGCCGTCGAGCTCGGTGCGCTCGTCGGGCGTCAGCTGCAGCTCGAGGGCGGACAGCCTGGAGGCCAGGGTCGCGGTCTCGTCGTCGGACAGGGTGAGGGTGGCGGCCTTGTCCAGCAGCTGCTTGAGGGACACGGACTTGATGCGGTCCAGGGGCGGGTCGACGAAGTCGTGCTCGGTGACCCCGACGGCGTCGACGAGGACGAAGCGGGTCTTCTCGGTGGCGTCGGGGGTGACGGCCTGGAAGTCGGCGGGCGTGATGGTCCGCACGCCGCGGCCGCGCATCTGCTCGAAGTAGCGGGCGGACTGCACGTCGCGCAGGAAGAAGACGCACTCCAGAGGTTTCACGTCGGTGCCGGTCGCGATCATGTCGACCGTCACGGCGACGCGCAGGGCGGGGGAGGTGCGCAGCGCCTGGAGCTGACCCTTGGGGTCGGCGGCGGTGTAGGTGATCTTGGCGGCGAAGTCGTTGCCCTTGCCGAACACCTCTCGCACCTGGGTGACGATCTCTTCGGCGTGACTGTCGTCCTTGGCGAAGATCAGCGTCTTGGGGACCACGGACCGGCCGGGGAAGATCTCTGTGAACAGCCGGTCCCGGAACGTTTCGAGGACCAGCCGGATCTGTCCGCGTGCGGTCACGGCTCGGTCGAGCTGGGGCGCCGAGTAGTCGAGGTCCTCGTCGAGCGTCTCGTAGCGCTCCTTGCGGGTGCGCCGGTCGACCACGGGGACGACGGTGCCCGCCTCGATGCTGGAGCCCTGCTCGGTGACCTTGGTGCGGATCCGGTACACGTCGAAGTCGACGTTGACGCCGTCGGCCACCGACTGCGGGTAGGTGTACTCGCTGACCAGGTTCTGTTCGAAGAAGCCGAGGGTCTGCTTGCCCGGTGTCGCCGTGAGCCCGACGACGTGGGCGTCGAAGTACTCCAGCACCGCCCGCCAGGACCCGTAGATGGATCGGTGCGCTTCGTCGACGACGATCAGGTCGAACGCCTCCGGCGGCAACGCCGTGGAGTAGCTCACGGTGACCGGCGTCTCGGGGGTCCAGCCGTCCAGCGCGGGATCGTCGTAGTCGGGAGCCTCGCCGCCGGACAGCACCGTGTAGACGCGCTGGATCGTCGAGATGGCCACCGAGGTGGAGGTCAGCATCCCGGCGGAGGTGAGCATGTCGACCGGGTAGATCTCGGTGAACCGGCGCCCGTCGTCGGGCGTGCGGTAGTTCATGAACTCGCTCTTGGCCTGCTCGGCCAGCGTCCGACGATCGACGAGGAACAGCGCCCGGTTGAACCCGCCGAACCTCAGCAGCCGGTAGGCGAGCGTGACGGCGGTGTAGGTCTTGCCGGCCCCGGTGGCCATCTGAACCAGGGACCGCGAGTGCTGCTGAGCGGCCAGCGACCGCTCCACCCCGCGGATCGCGTCGACCTGCGCGTCGCGCAGCCCGGTGGTGTCCAGCGGCGGGAGGTGACGCACCTTGGCCCGCCACGTCGGGCTGCCGGGATCGTCGTCGGCCGCCCGGACGATGCGCGCCAAGGTGCCCGGCTGGGGGAACCCACCGCGCAGCAGCCGCGCCCGGGGCTCGGGGTCGAAGCCGTCGGTGAAGTGCGTCTCGCTGCCCGACGCCTCGAAGACGAACGGCAGCCGGCCCTCGACCTCAACGGCACGGGAGCGGTGGAACTCCGGCAGGCCGGTCGCGTACATCGCCGACTGCCACTCCACGCCGGACAGCGTCGTGCCCTCGGGCTTGGCCTCGATGGCGCCGACGACCTTCTTGTCCACGTAGAGCAGGTAGTCCGCTCGCCCGTGGCCCGGCGCCATCACGGTCTCCCGGACCGCCTGGCCGTCGCCGGTGAAGAGGTTGAGATCCCTGCGGTCCTGCACCGCCCAGCCGGCCGCCGTCAGCTGCTGGTCGATGAGCGCCCGAGCGCGCGCCTCGGCAGGGAGGCGGGCTTCGTCGGGCACGGCCCTCAGCGTACGGCTGCCGGCCTGGCCGGCCGGGCGACTCGGCGGCGTTCACCCGGTGGTCCTGTCAGCCGCACGGTGTCGCGCATCGCCCCCGGGTGGCTCGATCCGGGCGGTCGTCGGTGGTCACGCGCTCTCGAGCAGCGCGCGGATGTCGTCGGCGCCTACCCCCCGGGAGAACGCCTGCTCGTCGTCGCCGAGCACGGCCTCGAACAACTCCCCTTTGCGCGCAGACAAGGCCACGACCTTCTCCTCGATCGTGTTGGCGGCAACCAGACGGTGGACGATGACCTTCCGTGTCTGGCCGATGCGGTGGGTGCGGTCGATCGCCTGCCGCTCGACCGCGGGGTTCCACCACGGGTCGAGCAGGAAGACGTGGTCCGCCTCGGTCAGGTTGAGGCCGAACCCGCCGGCCTTGAGGCTGATGAGGAACAGCGGCGCATCGCCATCCTTGAACCGACGGATCACCGTGGTGCGGCGGGTGGTCTTGCCGTCCAGGTACTCGAAGCGGATCCCCTCCAGTCGACAGCGCTCGGCCACCAGCGCGAGATAACCGGTGAACTGGGAGAACACCAGCGCCCGGTGTCCTTCGGCGACCACCTCGCCCAGCTGCGCGGCGAGGGCGTCGAGCTTGGAGGACGGCACCTCGCGGTAGGCCTCGTCGACCAGCCCGGCGTCGAGGGCGAGGCGCCGTAGCGTCGTCAAGGAGCGGAAGATCGCGATCCGGTTGGACTCGAAGTCCTCCAGCAGGCCGAGCACGCGCGACCGCTCGCGCTGCAGATGAACGTCGTAGACGCGGCGGTGTCGTGGGGCCAGCGGGACGTACTGGACCTGCTCCTGCCGGTCTGGCAGCTCGGGGGCGACGTCGTCCTTGGTGCGGCGCATCAGCACGGGACGCAGCCGCCGTCGGAGTCGGGTGAGAGCCACGGTGGCCGCCTGCCGCGCGGCGTCGTCAGCGCCGGGCCGGGAGGCCGCCTCGACAGGGCGCACCACGTCGGTGCGGAACCTGGACTGGGACGGGTAGAGCCCTGGCGCGGCGATCGACAGCATCGCCCACAGCTCCATCAGGTTGTTCTCCAGCGGCGTGCCGGTGATGGCGAGCTTGAACGGCGTGCGCAACGTCCGCGCGTACTCGTTGACCTTCGTCGCGTGATTCTTGGCGAACTGGGCTTCGTCGAGGATCAGCCCGGACCAAGTGCGGCCGTTGAACTCCTCGAACTCCAAGCGGAAGATCGCGTAGGACGTGACGACCGCGTCTGCACCCTCGACGAGGTCGGCGAGCGAGATGCCGGACCGGGCCGTTGTCTCCG
This sequence comes from Actinomycetes bacterium, assembly GCA_021793115.1. Next base: position 11,020 of record JAJYTJ010000061.1, read on the forward strand.
TCATCGCCACGACGCGCAGGCCAGGCGTGAAGCGGGCAGCCTCCGCGGACCAGTTGCCGACGACGGAGGCGGGCGCGACGACGAGGAACGGGGACGTGGTCGCCGCGCCGTCGACGGCGCGCTCCCGGGCATGCGCGACGAGCGCCAACGCCTGCAGGGTCTTCCCCAAGCCCATGTCGTCGGCCAGGATGCCGCCGAGCCCGTGCTCCCAGCTCAGTGCCAGCCACTCGTAGCCCTGTCGCTGGTAGGGACGCAGCTCCGCCGTCAGCCCAGTAGGAAGGGTGGCGGCCGGCGGCGCGTGATCAGCGGAGCGCAGGAGGTCGATGAGTGCACCGACGGAGCGTCGCCAGGCGTCGGACTGCACGACGACGTCGGCGACGTCCTCCAGGTCGGCCCACAGGCTCGCCTGATACCGGTTGATCCGCATGACCCCGGTACGGTCGCTCAGCCGTGTCGCCTCCTCGATCAGGTGCCGCAGCTCGTCGAACACCGGACGGTCCAGCCGCAGCCACGCGCCGTCGTCGAGCAGCAGCCGGTCGAGCCCAGCTGCGAGCGACCGGAACAGCGGCTCGAACGGGATCTCGCGCCCCTCGACATTGACCGCTATCCCCAGGTCGAACCAGTCGGTCTCGCCGGTGTCGCTGGTTGTCACGGTGACCAGGGGCGGCTGCTCGAGCGGCACGTACGCGGGCACCTGGCCGGCCCCGACCCGTACGCCGTCCACCTGCACCAACGCCGGCAGCAGCGCCTGCGCGACGTCGAGCGCGGCCAGGCCGGCGAATTCGTGTCGCGAGGCCAGCCGGAATGCCGCGAAGCCGGGCAGTGCCTGGACAACCTCCTCGACACGGCCGGTGGTCGTCGCCTCGGCCTCGGCATCACGCGACGCCAGGTCGTCGTCGGTGGGGGTCACCGGCAGGTAGGTCTCTGCCCCGCCGACGGGGTAGCTCCACTCCCATGCCAGCCGCACCAGGGCTGGGGAGACGAAGTCCGCGGTGACGACGAGCACGGGGCGGGCAGGCACGGGCAGATCCACGCTGCCGTCCCGACTCGTCACCGCCACGCGGTGACGCAGCCGCGGGTAGAACGAGGTGAGGAAGTCGGAGATGTCCGCTGCCGGGATGTCGAGTGCGGGCAGGTCCAGTGCGGCGAGCTGTTCCTGGGTCAGCGGCTGGGCGACCGGCCCGAGACTGAGGACCCGTTCCACGCCCCCGTCTTCCCAGGCGAACAGCCCCGACGTTCCGATCGCACCTCGCACCCCTGTGACGGCAGGCCGACCGTCCAGCTCGACGAGGGGCACCAGGCGTATTCCCCCGTCCGCGCCAGTCGTCGCGTCGATGGTCAGACTCGCGGCGGCGACGAGCCGGACCACGTCCTTGCGGGCGCTCCCTACGAGCGGGATACCGAGTCCGCCGGCTCTGGCCAGGTGTTGCCAGACGAACGGCGAGCACGTACCCAGATCGAGCCAGGCGCTCGAAGAGGATGCCGAGTACGCGCTTCCGGAGCGGAGCACCGACAGCTCGCCGAACCAGTTGCGGGTCGCGGAGGCCATCGGCAGCCGCTGCCACGCATAGCCGTATCGCATGGCCTCCCACGAGACCTCGTACCCGCCGCTCCAGGCCCCCTTGGCGCTCTGCTTGACCGGGCGCACCGACACCGAGAGGGCTCCGGGCCGGATCGTCGTCGGCAGGTCCGACGCCTTCGGCAGCCCATCCACCCGGACCTGGAGGCCAACGCGCGTCCCCTCGTGGTGCGGCTCGGGCTCCGCGATCCGCGCGACGCTCGTCAACGGCGCCAGCGCCCGCTGCCACGCCGGGACGGGGATCGGCCGCCGAGCGGTGGGCGCCTGATGCGCTGCCGACGATGCGGCGCGCCGTGCGCCCCGGCCGGCGTTGCAGTGCAGCAGCGTCGCGGCCACGTGCTTGCAGTCCCAACCGACCGGGCAGGTGCACCGGTTCTCCGAGACGACGAGATCGCCGCTCGCGCGTTCGAGGAGGGTGACGTCGCACTGATACCTGTTGCCGACGCTGCCTTGCACGGTGGCGCGCAGACGGAAGTCGTCGGGGAACCACTCCAGCCGGACCACCCTGTTCTGGCGCTGGTAGTCCCTGCCGCGCTCGAACGCTCCGCCGCCGACAACGCGGCGGACTTCACGCTCTGGGATCTCGGGCAAGGGGCCGTCGGAGACAAGCACGGTGGGATGGTGCCACGGCCACATGACATCGCCGTCGGGGGCGTGCCGACGGCTCGTGTGGCACTGCGTACTCGTTCTCCGGCCCGGACAGCGAGGAGGCCACACGCTCGGCTGTGGGAGCAGCCATAGCCAAGCGTGTGGCCTCGGTCCGCGATGCGGACTCCCTGCGGACCCAGGGCATCACGCGTGAGCGTTTGCCCAGGTCAGGGGAGGTAACGATCAGCAGTCGTAGTACAGCTCGAACTCGTACGGGTGCGGCCGCAGGCGCAGCGCGTCCACCTCGGCGGAGCGCTTGTAGTCGATCCACGTCTCGATGAGGTCGGGCGTGAACACGTTGCCGGCGGTGAGCCAGTCGTGGTCGGCCTCGAGGTTGTCGAGCACCTCGTTGAGCGAGCCCGGCACCTGCTTGACCTTGGCGTGCTCCTCCGGCGGCAGCTCGTAGAGGTCCTTGTCGATCGGCTCCGGCGGCTCGATCCGGTTCTGGATGCCGTCGAGGCCGGCCATGAGCATGGCTGAGAACGCCAGGTACGGGTTCGACGACGGGTCCGGCACGCGGAACTCGAGGCGCTTGGCCTTGGGGTTGGTGCCGGTGACCGGGATGCGGATGCACGCGGACCGGTTGCGGGCCGAGTAGACGAGGTTCACGGGAGCCTCGAAGCCCGGCACCAGGCGGTGGTAGCTGTTGACCGTCGGGTTGGTGAACGCCAGCAGCGACGGCGCGTGCTTGAGCAGGCCGCCGATGTACCAGCGCGCCAGGTCGGACAGGCCGCCGTAGCCCTTCTCGTCGTAGAAGAGCGGCGCGCCGTCCTTCCACAGGGACTGGTGGCAGTGCATGCCCGAGCCGTTGTCGCCGAAGAGCGGCTTCGGCATGAACGTGGCGGTGCGGCCGTTGCGGTGTGCGACGCCCTTGACGACGTACTTGAACAGCTGCAGCTTGTCGCCGGCCTTGAGCAGCGTGTCGAACTTGTAGTTGATCTCCGCCTGGCCGGCGGTGCCGACCTCGTGGTGCGCCCGCTCGATCCCGAAGTCCAGCTTGTCGAGCTCGATGGACATCTCGTCGCGCAGGTCGGCCTGCTGGTCCACCGGCGGCACAGGGAAGTAGCCGCCCTTGTAGCCGATCTTGTGCCCGAGGTTGCCGCCCTCCTCCTCACGCCCGGAGTTCCATGCGGCCTCGCTGGAGTCGATGAAGTGGAAGGCTGAGCCGGCGCTCGTCGCGTAGCGGATCGAGTCGAAGATGTAGAACTCCGCCTCCGGGCCGAAGAACACCGTGTCGGCGATCCCGGTGGAGCGCAGGTACGCCTCGGCCTTGGCGGCCACCTGGCGCGGGTCGCGGCTGTAGGGCTCGGCCGTGTAGGGGTCGACGATGCCGAAGTTGAGGTTCAGCGTCTTCTCGACGCGGAAGGGGTCCACGTAGGCGCTCGTCACGTCCGGGATCAGGCCCATGTCCGACTCGTGGATCGCCTGGAAGCCGCGGATCGACGAGCCGTCGAACGCGACGCCCTTGCTGAAGAAGTCGGCGTCGACCGCCGCGGCGGGGACGGTGAAGTGCTGCATCACGCCAGGCAGGTCACAGAACCGGACGTCGACGAACTTGACGTCCTCGCTCTTGATGAACGCCAGGACTTCCTCTGGCTTGGTGAACATCCGCTGCTCCTCGGTTGATGGGGCCCGCGACCGGGCAACCGCGAGGCTAGGCGGCCGGGATGTCGGCCGGGTGCCGCGTTCGTTTCGCGGGTGTTACGCGCCGGGTCTACGCGTAACGGTTCGTCGTCGGGTTCGTCGTACCCCGAAGGTTTCCGTACCGTGCGGCCGGACGCACGACGAGGACCGCATGCTGAACACCACCGGCGGTGCCTCGGCCGGCGCCGACGGGTGCCACGACGCCGCTGGCACGGCCGAGCGGCGCGGCATGGCCCGTGCGCACCTGCCTACGCTGTGCCCGTGGTGGAACGCCGGGACATCGGATCGTGGCTCGAGGGCGGGTCGCTCGACGGCACGACGGACGTCGGCCTGCCGGCGCAGGGCACCGGCTCCCCGGCCCGCTTCGGGCGCCGGGTGCTCGCCCTGGTGGTCGACTGGGTGGCCTGCCTGCTCGTGTCGTCGGTGTTCTTCCATGAGCCGGGGGCCACGCTGCCCGTCGTCTCGGGGGCGCCCATGGCGACGCTCGGCATCTTCGCGCTCGAGAACGTCGTGCTCGTCGGCACGCTCGGCCACACGCTGGGCCACCGGCTGCTGGGCCTGCGGGTGCGCCGGCTCGCGGTGGTCGAAGGCGGCACGGCTGAGCCCGACGACGGCCGCGCCCCCGGGCTGGGCCGCGCGGCGGTGCGGACGCTGCTGCTGTGCCTCGTCGTGCCGCCGGCCATCCAGGACGGCCTGGGTCGGGGCCTGCACGACCGGTCGGCCGGCACGGCGATCGTCCGGCGGTAACCCGCCGGCGCGCGTGGGCTCAGCGGCCGCGCGCGCCCTTGCGGTCCGGCCGGGCCTTCATGGGGTCCACGCCCTTGGGGATGGGCAGCTTCATGGTGCCGAGCGCGACGAGGCGCTTGTCGATCACGTCCAGCTCCGCCTTGGTCAGCTGCGCCTTGAGGCGCTGCACCTTGCGGGGCAGCTGGCGCAGGGCCACCTGGCCCTCCTCGTCGCCCACCTGGATGGTGGTGATCGGCACGCCGGACGCGACGCGGGCCACCTTCTTGCGCTCGGCGTCGAGCAGGCGGCTCACACGGTTGGCGGGGCCCTCGGAGACCAGGACGACGCCCGGCCGGCCCAGGCCGCGGAACACCGCGTCGTGCGTGCGGGGGTCGAACTGCACCGGCTCCTGCTGGAAGGTCCAGCCCTTGCGGATGGTGCTCAGCGCGGACAGGGACGCACCCGGCTGGCCCTCGATGCGCCGATAGGCGGCGGTCTCCGCCCGGCGCGTGAGCAGGAACATCGCCACCACCAGGGCGATCGGCACCGCCATGAGGAGGAAGTAGACGAGGTTGCCCACGATGGCGCCGACCACGGCGCCCACCGCGAGGATGCCGAGGACGGTGCCGAGCATCCACCACGTCACCGCCGGGTCGGTCTCGGCGGTCATCTTGTAGACCTGCCAGACCTGCGTGTACCAGCGGGTCTTCTTCGGGGCGCCCTTGCCCTTGCCGGCGGGAGCCGGGGAGGCGTCTGCGGCGGACGTGCGAGCCATGGGACGCGAGTCTACCGAGCGGCGAGCGTGCTCCCGGTGCGCTCCAGGACGGCGGCCGCCTCCTGGCGGGCGGTGCCCTTTTCCGCCAGGTGCGCGAGCGCCGCGGGGATGGGGCGGCCGGCCCGCGTCATCGCCTGGGCCCACAGCCGGCCGGCGCGGTACGACGAGCGGACGAGGGGCCCGGCCATGACGCCGGCGAACCCGATCGCGGTGGCGTACTCGGAGAGCTCGACGAACTCCTCGGGGTGCACCCAGCGGTCCACGGGGTGGTGGCGCACCGACGGGCGCAGGTACTGCGTCACGGTGATGAGGTCGCAGCCCGCCGCGCGCAGCTGGTCCAGCGCCTCCTTGACCTCGTCGGTGGTCTCGCCCATGCCGAGGATGAGGTTCGACTTGGTGACGAGCCCCTCGTCGTGCGCGCTCGTCAGCACGGACAGCGACCGCTCGTAGCGGAACCCGGGGCGGATGCGCTTGAAGATCCGGGGGACGGTCTCCAGGTTGTGGGCCAGCACCTCGGGCCGCGAGCCGAACACCTCGGCGAGGTTCTCGGGCCGGGCGTCGAAGTCGGGGATGAGCAGCTCGACGCCCGTGCCGGGCGTCACCGCGTGGATGCGGCGCACGGTCTCGGCGTAGAGCCAGGCGCCGCCGTCCGGCAGGTCGTCGCGCGCGACGCCCGTCACGGTGGCGTAGCGCAGGCCCATGGTCCGCACCGAGTCCGCGACGCGGTTCGGCTCGTCGGCGTCGAACGCGGCGGGCTTGCCGGTGTCGATCTGGCAGAAGTCGCACCGCCGGGTGCACTGGTCGCCGCCGATGAGGAACGTGGCCTCGCGGTCCTCCCAGCACTCGAAGATGTTGGGGCAGCCGGCCTCCTCGCACACGGTGTGCAGGCCCTCGCCGCGCACCAGCGCGTGCAGCTCGCCGTAGTGCGGCCCCATCGAGGCGCGGGTGCGGATCCACTCGGGCTTCTTCTCGATGGGCGTCTGCGCGTTGCGCGCCTCGACCCGCAGCATGCGGCGGCCCTCCGGAGCGATCGTCACCGTGCCACCCTAACCGGGGGCTCGCGGCGCGGGGACCTCGGTCCCGCGCCATGCGTCCGACGTCACGGGACGCTGACGGGACACGGCGGGGGGAGCGTCCCGGTGCGGTGGTGACGGGCCGGGTCGCCGCAGGAGGAGGTCCACGATGCGGGTGCTTGTCTCGGTCGCGTCCCGGCACGGTGGGACGTTGGACATGGGCACGGTCGTGGCGGACGCGCTGCGCGAGGCGGGTCACGAGGTCGAGGAGGTCTCGCCCGACGACGTCGACCGCGTGGATCAGTACGACGCCGTCGTCCTCGGTTCCGCCGTCTACGTCGGCCGGATGGCCCTGGGCATGCGTGACCTCGTCGACCGGCAGGCAGGCCAGCTGCGCGGGCGGCCCGTGTGGCTGTTCTGGTCGGGCCCGGTGGGGGAGACGCCCGGCGCCGGCCAGACGCCCGACGACGTGACGTCGGTGGCCACCGCGGTGGCCGCGCGCGACGTGCGGATGTTCTCCGGGCGCCTGGAGCGCGACGAGCTCAACATCTCCGAGCGCGCGCTCGTCGCCCTGGTGCACGCCGAGCAGGGCGACTTCCGCGACCTCGACGACGTGCGTGACTGGGCCGGCGGCATCGCCACCGCCCTCTCCCACGGGTAGCGCCGACCGGCTGTCCCACGGGTAGCGCCGACCGGCTGTCCCGCCGGTAGCGCCGACCCGCTGTCTCACGGGTAGCGCCGACCGGCCGTTCCACGGGTAGCGCCGACCGGCCGTCCCACCGGTAGCGCCGACCCGCTGTCTCACCGGTAGCGCCCCCACCGTCCCAGGAGCATCGACTCTCGGCGGCGTGGCTGGCGCGGTCGCACGTCCCCCTCACGCGACGCCTTCCGCTCGGTCTCTCGCGACGCGGTCCACTCGGTCTCATGCGAGCGCACAGTTCGTGCGCGAGATCCACCGTTTCGGGCGCTGAAACACGCATGCTCGCCGACGAACTGTGCGCTCGGCGACGAACTGTGCGCTCGCCGACGAACTGTGCGCTCGGCGAACGGACTGTGCGCTCGGCGAGGCCTGCCAGCGGGGCCGACGGGCTCGCAGCGCGGCCGAGGGGGTTCGTTCGGCGGGGGTCAGCCGGTTCGGGTCGGGGTCGCCATGGGCTGCGCGGGGGTCGTCGTGCGCCCGCTGGTGGCGAGGAGCGGCGTCAGCGCGTCCGCCAGGTGGCGGCGCACCAGCGGCATCACCTCGGCGATCGTGACGGTCCGGCCGGTCTCGGCCGTCAGGGACGTGACGTCGGCGTCGGGGATGCCGCAGGGGACGATGCGTTCGAACCAGGAGAGGTCGCAGCAGCAGTTGAGCGCGAAGCCGTGCATGGTCACGCCGCGCGCCACCCGGACGCCGATCGCTGCCACCTTGCGGTCCCGGCGGCCGTCCCGCCCCGCGAACCACACGCCGCTGCGTCCCTCGACGCGCACGGCCTCCAGGCCCAGGTCGGCGCACGTGCGGATGAGCGCCTCCTCGAGCTGGCGCACGTACCGCACCACGTCCACCGGCTCGGCCAGCCGGACGATGGGGTAGCCGACCAGCTGGCCCGGCCCGTGCCAGGTGATCCGGCCGCCGCGGTCCACGTCCACCACGGGCGTGCCGTCCACGGGGCGGTCCAGGCGGGACGTCCGCTTCCCCGCGGTGTAGACGGGCTCGTGCTCCACGAGCAGCACGGTGTCCGGCCGGGTGCCGTCCGCGACCGCCGCGTGCACCTGCCGCTGCAGCGCCCACGTCGGCTCGTACGGCTGGAGCGTGGTGCCGATGTCGAGCACGTCGAACTGCATGAGGGCAGGCTAACCCGCGGCCGGTCGGCCGCAGGGGCGGGGCGGCTCTAGGGTGGGGCGCGTGGAGCATCTGCGCGTCGGGCTGGTGGGGTACGGAGCGTCGGGTCGGGGCATCCACACCCGGCTGCTCAAAGAGGTCGGGCAGTACGTCACGGTGGTGGTGACGCGCACGCGCGGGGACCAGGTGCGGGCCGACTGGCCGCACGCGACGGTGGTGCCGGACCTCGACGGGCTGCTGCACCACGCGGCCGGGCTGGACCTCGTCGTCGTCGCGAGCCCCACCGGGCACCACGCCGAGGACGTCGCGCGGCTGCTCGAGGCGGGGCTGCCCGTGCTCGTCGACAAGCCGCTGGCGACCACCGAGCAGGCGGCCTCCGAGCTGCTGCGCCTGGCAACCCGCCACGGCGGCCGGCTCACGGTGTTCCACAACCGCCGCTACGACACCGAGCAGCTGACGCTGCGGGCCGTGCTCGCCTCCGGTGAGCTGGGACGGGTGCACCGCTTCGAACGGCGCTGGGAGAGGTTCCGGCCGGTGCCGCAGCAGCGCTGGAAGGAGCTCGACCCCGACGCCGGCGGCCTGCTCCTGGACCTCGGCTCGCACCTGGTCGACTCTGCCATCCAGCTGTTCGGCCCGGTGGCCAGCGTCACGGCCGAGCTGCGCGCGATCACCACCCCCGCGGTGGACGACGTGTTCCTCGCCCTGCAGCACGTGCCGGACGCCGAGGGTCATGCGGTCATCAGCCACCTCACTGCGGGTGCGCTGGTGGGGGCGCCCGGCCCGCGCACGCGCGTGCTGGGGGACAAGGGTGCGTTCCTCGTCACCCACTTCGAGGGCGAGGCCACCCCCTTCGCGGTGCTCGACGAAGGCCGCGGCGTCGCGCCGCACGAGGCGTGGCTGGTGCGAGGCGCCGAGAAGACGCCGGTGCCGGCCGTGCCAGGTGGGCACGCGGACCTCTACCGCGCCGTGGTGCGCTGGGCGGCCGACGACGGCCCGGCACCCGTGGACCCGCTGGACGCGGTCCACGTGGCGCGCGTGCTGGACGCCGCGAAGGTCGCGGCCGCGGAGGGGCGCTCGGTCCGGCTCGTCTAGCGGCAGCCCTGTGGACGGCGGCCGACGGGGCTCGCGCGCCGCCGCTTCGATGGGGCCATGGACCCCGCTGCCGCAGAGGCCGTGCGCGCGATGCTCGGCCACGGGACGCTCGTGGGGCACGACGCCGGGCCGTCGCTGGCGGACGTGCGACGCGCCCGCGTCCCGCTGTCCGACGCCGAGGCCGTCACGGTGCTGGTGCCGATCGCCGAGACCCTCGACGCGCTGCATGCCGCGGGCCTCGCCCCCGGACCGCCCGGCCCCGGCGACATCCGCTTCCTGCCCGACGGGCGGCCGGCGCTCGTCGTGCCGGCGCGCTGGCCCGACGAGCGGGACGGCGACCTGGCCGGACTGCTCGGGACCGTGCTCGCGGCGATGACACCGCCGGCGGACCCGGCCGACGAGCCCGCTGCGGGTGGCGCCGGTGCGCCCGACCTGCGTCCCGTGCTCGAGCGGCTGCTCGACCAGGGGTGCCCGAGCGGCGCCGAGGTGGTGCGGGCGTGCTTCGCCACGGTCGACCCCGAGCCGGTGCGGGTTCCCGACGCCGGTGCGCTCGCCCGCGCCGCGGTGCTCGGCACGCCAGGGCCACCCTCCAGCGCCCCGACCGGCGCCGCGCGGCGCGGTGCCCTGCCGGGACGCACGCGCCCTGCCGGGCGTCGTGCCGCGCGCCGGGCCGCCCGCCGCCGAGTGCGGCGGCGCGCCG
>JAJYTJ010000062.1:0-14130 GCA_021793115.1 Actinomycetes bacterium
CCTGCACTGTGATCACTCCCTCACTCTTCAGCGAAGGGGGGTCAACTTTCGCCCGGCGCCAGGGGGTCAGTGTTCACGCGGCATCGACAGTCACCAACCGTATGCAGTCCGGCTACCTCCTGCGCCAACTGGTCGACCAACTCGACAGGATCTCCTTCTCGGCCAGCGCCGAGATGCACACCATGGCCGTCGTCTATGAGTCAATGCTCCGGGAGATGCGTGACGCCGCCGGCGACTCGGGTGAGTTCTACACGCCCCGCCCGCTGATCAAGTTCATCGTTGAGCAGGTCGACCCTCAGCCGGGCGAGTCGATTATGGACCCGGCGGTTGGTACTGGTGGCTTCTTGGTAGAAGCCTTCACGCACGCCATCCGGAACGCCTCTGTTGAGGAGCGCCGGGCCACCGAACGTCGGCTGCGGGGCGTCGAGAAGAAGCCGATGCCGTTCCTGCTGTGCGAGATGAACATGCTGCTGAACGGAATCCACCGTCCGAATCTGGTGCAAGACAACTCGCTCAACTATCCGCTAACGGACGTCAAGCGCGACGGCGTCGACGTCGTGGTGACCAACCCGCCGTTCGGTGGTGAGGAGGAGTCGCTCGTTACTCGCAACGTCCCGCAGAAGTTCAGGACGGCTGAGACCGCCTGGTTGTTCCTCCAGTCGGTCATGGCTCGCATCGAGCGCAGCAAGAACGGTCGCTGCGGCATCGTCGTGCCGAACTCGGTGCTGTTCGACACCGGCGTGGGTGGCCGGATCAAGGAAGACCTGATGAGCCGGTTCAACCTGCACACGGTGGTGCGGCTGCCAAACGGCGTCTTCTCGCCGTACACGATCATCCCCTCGAACGTCCTCTTCTTCGAGAAGGGCAAGCAGGGCGACGTCTGGTTCTACGAGCTCGCCGCACCCGAGGGGCGCAAGAACTACACCAAGACCAAGCCACTGCGCTACGAGGAGTTCGCCGACTGCCAGGCCTGGTGGGGCGGGCGGGATCGCACGGCGCGAGTGGAGGATTCTCAGGCTTGGCGAGTGTCGCTGCAGTCCATTCGCGACGGTGGCTACAACCTCGATCTGCACAACCCCAACCGCGCCAAGGAGATCGACGAGCGCTCTCCGAAGGAGCTGATCGACGAGCTAGTGCAGACCGAGAGGGAGTTGCTTCGGCTCTACGCGGAGATCCAGGCCGAGATCGAGGGCTTCGCACTGTGAAGGTCGAGCTGGTGCCGTTCGGCAAGCTGTTCGAGCTCGCCCGGCGTGCGGTAGTCCCCGAGCCGGAGGCCGAGTACACAGAGATCGGCATTCGGTCCTTCGGCAAGGGGATCTTCATCAAAGAGCCGGTGACCGGAGGCTCGCTCGGCAACAAGCGGGTGTTCCGGGTCGAGGCTGGCGACTTCGTTGTCAGCAACGTCTTCGGCTGGGAGGGTGCGGTTGGCGTAGCCACCGACGAGCACCACGGCCTGATCGGCTCGCACCGCTTCATGACCTGGGTGCCTCGGGACAAGGACCTCAACGTCAGCTACGTACTGGAGTACTTCCGCTCGCGAGTTGGCGTGGCGGCTCTGGCCGCAGCATCCCCTGGCTCAGCCGGCCGCAATCGGACGCTGTCGATCAAGAACCTTGAGGGAGTTAGCGTTCCGGTTCCCAGTCGCGAGGTGCAAGACCAGGTCGTTGACCACTTGGGCAAGATCTCTCAGGTGGACGCAACCGCCCGCCACGACGGCCTAGCTGGACTGTTCGCCAACGAGTGGAGCGGCGAGAGTCATAGACTCTCCGACCTGGTCGACCTCGTCGTACGGTCTGAGGAGGCTATCGACGACGTTGAGTATGAGCTCAGTGGCGTTAAGTGGTACGGCCAGGGCCTGTTCGTTCGGGAGACCAAGTTCGGCAAGGAACTATCGGCGAAGTCGGTTCGACGGATCGAAGCCGGTGACCTGGTGTACAACCGGTTGTTCGCCTGGAAGCAGTCCTTCGCGATCGCCGAGCAGGATGGCTGGGCTTCGAACGAGTTCCCTACCTTCAGAGTCAAGGAAGAGCTCGTTCGTCCCAGGGTTCTACTGGCAGCGCTTCTCGGTCCGACCTTCACCGACGCCGTCAACGTCGCGAGCACCGGCAGTACACCAACCAGCCGTAACCGTCTCAAAGAGGCGGACTTCGCTCGGCTCGAGGTCGAGGTTCCGCCGATCGAAGATCAGCCGCGGATCGAGCGTCTGCTACTGCTTGCCGACGAGGCGCGGGCGCTGGAGGGACAGGCCGACGTTCTTCGGGGAGCCCTCGCGATGGCTTCTAGGAACGAGATCTTCCGAGTGGTCCTCCGCCCCCGACGTCGGTAGAGGCTGCTTTACGTCTGGGGCTGCCGCGCATTGTCTTGCAGACAAATCGCTACTGCTTTACCTGAATCCACCATTGGCTCATAGATAGAGCCAGATATGCCAAGTAGTACGTACCTCGACGTCAACCGACGGTGGGGTCGCATGGGTGAATGCCGGAGGTCAGCGGCGTGCCGACCCCGTTCGAGTCGGTCGTCACAAGTAGCGTCGAGTGCGTGCCAGCACACCCGAATCGAGCATGCGCTGGTTGGCCTACCGAGGAGAGTCCGAACCAGCCATGAGGATGAGCCAACTTCGCCTCAAGAACTTCCAGTCATTCGGTCCAACGCCAACCGGGATCGAGCTCAGCAAGCTCACGTTCATCCTCGGACCGAACGGTGCGGGCAAGACCGCTGCGCTCGTCGCACTCGCTCGACTGTTCAGTCCGTTGCCTGCACTCCGCCGGGTGCAGCCCGGGGACTTCCATGTGCCCACCACTGTCGACCCCGACCTGGACGACAACGAGCTCTGGATCGAGGTGGACATCGAGTTCGAGGAGGCGGCCGACGAGGATGAGTCGCACCCTTCGGTTCCGCCATTCTTCACGCACATGGCCTTGGAGGCACCGGACGACCCACCCCGGGTTCGAATCCGCCTGACGGCGACCCTCGATGCCGACGGCTACATCGACGAGAAGATCGAGTACATCACCCAGGTTGATGCTGACGGTGAGCCGACGCAGCGATCGGACATGTCGCGCCACGATCGGGCAGCCATCGAGGTGCACTATCTGCCAGCTCGCCGTGACCCTGTCGACCACATCGCGTATACGACCGCCTCTCTACTTGGGCGGATGCTTCGGGCAGCCGACTGGACCAGCGAGCGTGCCGAACTTGCGCGCCTGACTGACGAGATCTCGACCTCGATGGCCAGCAACGATGCTGTGACAGACATCGGCGTCGAGATCCAGGAAGCCTGGGCTGGCCTGCACAAGGGCGCCTTCTTCAAGGACCCGGCCATCGCCTTCGGACGGGGTGAGATCGAGGGCGTGCTGCGTCAGTTGACGGTGACATTCGCACCGAGTCCGGCAGGCGACGTGGTTGGCTTTGAACGGCTTAGTGACGGCCAGAAGTCGCTGCTGTACATCTCGCTCGTTCTGGCATGGCAGGGGATAGCGCGCAAGGTGCTGAGTGGCGAGGAGACTGCCTTCGATCCCAACAAGCTGCGGCCACCGGTTCACCTCCTCATCGCTCTGGAGGAACCCGAGAACAGCCTCGCCCCGCAGTACCTCGGCCGGATCGTCCGGCAGCTCCGTGAGGCATGCGGCAAGGAGGATGTGCAGGGAGTCGTTGCGACGCACGCTCCAGCGCTGCTGCACCGGGTCGAACCCGAGGACATTCGGTTCCTACGGCTCGCTCCCGACCGCACGACGACCGTCCGCACGATCGTGATGCCGGCCGACACCGACGAAGCCGCCAAGTATGTGCGCGAAGCCGTGCTGGCCTATCCGGAGCTCTACTTCTCGCGCCTCGTCGTCTTGGTTGAGGGCGATAGCGAGCAGATTGTCTTGCCACGGGTGTTCGCCGGAGCCGGTATTGCTGAGGACGACGTTTCGGTCTGTATCGTCCCACTCGGTGGTCGTCACGTCCATCATTTCTGGCGGCTGCTCGAACACCTGGAGATCCCGTACGTCACGCTGCTCGACCTCGACTGTGGGCGCTACCAGGGTGGCTGGGGGAGGATCAGCTACGCCGCCAAGCAGTTGAACAAGTTCCGGCCTGGCACGATCAAAGACGACTCGCTTGCCAAGATTCCGGCTTGGGATGATGACCGCGACTTCCCACGATTCGGCGACAAGAGTTGGCTCCTGGCGCTGGAGAAGCGTGGCGGAGTCTTCTTCTCGTACCCGCTCGACCTCGACCTGATGTTTTTGGATGCCTACCCAGACGCTTACGACGTCGAGACGGCGACCCCAACCGAGGCCACCAAGGAGGCGGTCCTCGGCAAGGCGCGTGCCAACGTCGACCGGCTCGACGACGCCCACCTGGAGCTCTTCGACGAGTACCAGAAGCAGTTCAAGCAGGGCAGCAAGCCAGCCAGCCACATCGCCGCCATGGCCGAGCTGACGAACGAGGAGCTGCTGGAGGATCTCCCGGAGCCGCTCGAGCGGATGATCGACGCCGTTCGGGTGCGGTTGGAGTCGATTCCCGAATGATCCGGCCGGAGGACTGGCGGCCGGCAGGTGGCATGACGCTTGAGCCGAACGCCGTACGCGCTGTCAAGGAGCTGGCGGCGAACGTCGTCGTGGCCGCTGGCCCTGGTGCGGGCAAGACCGAGCTACTGGCCCAACGGGCGGACTTCTTGCTGACGACTGGCGCCTGCCCCTACCCACAGCGCATCTTGGCTATCTCGTTCAAGGTGGATGCGGCACGGAACCTCCGTGAGCGCGTGCGCAAGCGCTGTGGCGAGCAGCTTGCCGTGCGGTTCGACAGCTTCACGTTCCACGCCTTCGCCAAGCGGATCATCGACAACTACCGAGTCCTGCTGACTGGCAAGGACGCTCTCGATCCGGACTACACGATCGACCCGTACGACCGAGTGCCGCGCAAGCAGGTCACCTTCGACGACTTGGTGCCGTTGGCGATCGACATCCTTCAGATGAGCCCGCACGCGCGGAATGCGAATAGGCAGACCTACACCCACGTCTTCCTCGACGAGTTCCAGGACGCCACACGTAACCAGTATTCGCTGGTCAAGGAAGCCTTCCTCGGCAGCGACGCTGTCCTCACCGCTGTCGGCGACGTCAAGCAGCGGATCATGAGCTGGGCCGGAGCGCTGGACGGCATCATGCAGACTCTTGCGACCGACTTCGCGGCCCAACCGCTGACGCTGTACCAGAACTACCGCTCCGAGCCGGTCCTGCGCCGGATGCAGAACCGCATGGTGCAGGTGATGGATCTACCAGCGGCGGTGCCAGTCGCCGAGCTCGCGGGTACCGAAGGCTCTGTCGAAGTGCTGCCTTTCGCCACGTCTCTGGATGAGGCGGTGGAAATCGCGGACCGGATCGAGGCTTGGCTCGATGAAGGCGTTCCGCCGAGCGAGATCGCCATCTTGGTCCGCCAGCAACCTCACTTCGTGTGCGAGCTCCTGATCGACGAGCTGAACGATCGGGGTATCGCGTCGCGCAATGAGCAGCTTCGTCAGGATCTGACGGCCGAGCCGGCGGCGGCCGTGATTCTCAATCTGATCCGCGTTCTGGCCGACGACCGCCGGTCAGCGGCCTACGAGCACCTGATGCGCCTGATCACCCGCACCAGCCTGACCGAGGAGATGGCGCTGAGGAGCGCCAGGGCAGTAAGCCGCTTTCTCGCAGCCAAACGTGAACAGCTCCGCGATGGCACCGCAGCCCGATCAGATCCGGCGGAGTGGGAGAAGGTCATCACAGAGTTCCTCGACCTGGTCACAAGGCCAGTCCTGCACGCCCTTTCGCCTGAGTACCAGCAGGGCACGCGGCTCGACCAACTCATCGGGCAGACCATCGCCGCCTTCCAGGAGGAGCTGGACCGCGGCGGCGATCCTGTGACGGCGTTGATGCGACTGTCGGAGGAGGACTCCGTCCGGATCCTGACGATTCACAAGTGCAAGGGATTGGAGTTCGAGAAGGTCGTGGTCTTCGGTGTCGAAAGCCAGTTCTTCTGGGGGGGCACGATCGAGCGCTATCGCTCGGAGTTCTTCGTCGCGATCTCCAGAGCGAAGAACGAGCTCATCCTGACCCATTCGCAACGACGTCCCCGACCGACGGGTGCACCGCCAAGATGGGAAGAACAGCGCCACCCGATGCAGGAGTTCCTGAACTACGCCAATGAATAGTCGTGTGCCGCCGCGAGCAGCAGTCATTGACCAAATAGCACCTTTGTGTTAGAATGTAGGCATTCGAGATAAAGGATTACCAAGGCCGGGCAGGCGATGTGCTGGTCGTTCAACGCCGGCAGTGACGAGAAGGTCACGAGCGTCGACGGCTTATCCGCGCACATCTGCGAACGCTTCAACGCCTGATGGGCGCCACCTCGATCGGCCGGCACATGGGCTGGGGACACAGCCGCCGCTCGCTCGTGCCGTCCTACCGGCGAACTGGCGTGAGCTACGCCGAACCGCATCGCCGCCCGCGTCCTGCTGACACTCGCTGCCGTCCTGCCGATGCTCATCGCGGTCAGCATTGCGTTCACCGCGCCGAAGGACGCTGCCTGCACGGTCTCGCGGTAGAACTCCACGAGCACGGCGTGACCGTCTCGACGAGCAACGTAGGTCCAGTTCGTGGGGGTTCCACGCGCACACGCGCCGCGTTCGACCTTCGCGCCGCCACTCAGGTCACCGCCCCGCTGCGCGACTCAACCCGTGACTGGGCGGACAGCCGCAGGCAGTTTCTCGGCGGGAAGCTTGCCCAGGCGAGGTCTCGTCGCGACGACCTCGAGTGCATCGGCCACTGCGAAGGCTAGGGCGCATCGAACAAGGCAGGATCGAATTGGAGACGGTCCGGTCGGCGTCGCGCTTGTCAACGCCTTGTCAACATATGTCCACGAACCCTCGATCTGAGTCCCATCGATTGTATCGTTTCCGCAGGTCAGGCCACTGTGTCTCACCATTCGGACACTTCGATTCCCGCCACCTCCACCACGCATGACCTGCGGGTTTACTCCGTCGCGGTGCTGATTCCGTTGGCACGGACCCTGGTCCTGTTGAGGCGGATCGCCGGGCGGGGTGACTCTCGGCCCTGTGGCGTCCCTTCGTGAGCGCCGTCGGGCGGACGGTTTCACCGCGTACGCGGTGCTCTGGCGCGACCCTCGCACGGGCCGCCAGTCGTCTATGACTTATGCGTCGCGCTATGAGGCGCGGGTGGCGATGGAGCTGCTCGAGGCGGCTCACGCTGCGCCGCTGACTGCAGTCAGGGAGGACGCCAACAGTCTCGTGGACCCGCCTGCCCGGCGGGTCCGACGGGTGGCCGCCCCATCGCCTGCGACAGCGAACCGTCCGGGTGACCGTCCACCTCCACCAGCAGCATCCCCGGGCCTTCAGCCCCGGGGAGGCCAGCCGTCGCGAACCGCAGCCTGAAGCGGGCGTCCACCTCGCCCATGACCAGCTCCACGTGGGTGCCTCGGCCGGTGACAGCTACCAGTCGGCTGACCTCGGGGGCAGCCCGGGCCATCACGAAGCAGGGGAGGCTATCGGTGCGTCCGCGCCACGCGTTGACCTTCCGGTCCGGGTAGAGGGCGGGTCCTCCGAAGCCCGGCCAGGCCACGCGCTGGTCACCGTCGAACACCTGCCACCGCAGGCGGCCGTGTGTTCCGGCAAGGACGTTGACTTCATCATGCGGCGGCTCGGGCACTCGGCGCTCCTCCGTTGGCCTCCGGGACCACACGCCCGGCCGCGCGATCAAGACCGCCAGTTGGTGCAGTCGAGAAGCCCCGCGGCGGGGCAAAGGGAACCCGGCTATCACACCGAAAGGGAGATCCATCTGGCTGATACACGTATGTGCCGGTCAGCGCGCCAATCGCGACGGCGCAGAGCCGTCGCGGTGTTGCGGCCGTGGCATGCTCGCCGAACCCCGCGGGCTGGAGTCGCCGGAACGCCTGCGGTGCGCGCCGTCGGATCCGTACGGTGGGACCGTGGCCAGGCGGATGATCGAGGTCGAGCTTGTCGGCGACGATCCGCCTGCGGGTGGCCCTGGTCCGGATCCGGTGACCGAGTGGCTGCGTCGGGTCTGGACGCGCGCTGTCGGGGGTGCGCGACGAGCGGCGGCGTTCGTCGTGCGGCCCGTGCGGCGGGCTTGGCGCCGGCCGTGGGTGCGTTGGGTGGCATCCGTGGTGGCCGTGGCGGTCGTCGCAGTCTCGGTGACGGTGCATGTGACGGGCGCGGCGCGTGAGCGGGCGAGGCTGGCGGCGCTGGCGCTGGTGCCGGGCGTAGTGCGGCCGCTGCACCCCGGTCTTCGGGCGCTGTACCAGGTACCGAGCCCGGACTCGCAAGTCCTGACGCAGGGATTCCGGGCGGGCGACACACTCGTGGGGGCCGTCTCCGCGACGGACGACGGCTGGTCGGTCGTCGGCCTGGACGCCGCGACCGGGGCTCGCCGGTGGTCCACCAGCCTCGAGCCGGTCGACGCGCCGGCCGAGCAGCTCCGACCTCCTATGTGCAGGGCGGCCGAGGCGCTGGTGTTCTGCACCGCGGCGCAGGTGACGGCCGACCCGCTGGTCTCAGGGTGGCAGACGGCCACCTGGGTGCTCGACCCCGCTGATGGTCACCTGATCCGCACCATGGCATACGACGAGCACACCTGGGCGACCGTCGCCGGCGGTCTGGTCGTCGAGGCAACCCAGTCGGACGGCCCGCGTCGGGCGCCCGCGGCCGGACCGTGGACCGTGACGTGGACGGTCACCGCCTCCGACCCCGCGACCGGCGCGGTCCAGTGGACGTGGACAAGCCCACCCGTGGCGGTCACGGCCGCCGTCGAGGACGGGAACGTCCTGCACGATCCGAGCGACTACGAGTCGGGCGTCACCCGATGGCCCGGTGCGGTCGACGACGTCGCGGTCTCGGTCGGTGACGACACCTGGGTCCTGCGCGCGGACGGGTTGCTGCGCACGCACGTCTCGCGTCCCGGCGGATGGTGGGTCTCGGAGGACGGCGGCTCCCTGCTTCGGTCGCCGCAGTACGACCCCACCTCGATTCCGGCAACTGCCCCACGGGACGAGATGCTCACCGACGACGGCTCGTGGAAGTCGATCGACGGCACCGGCCCGGCGGGCCTGATGGTGGACGACGGCTCTGCTCCCGACGTACTCCTGCGAGCGTCCTTCTCAAGCGACCAGCACGCCGTACTGACCGCGGTCGACCGGCACACCGGAGCGACGCTGTGGCAGACGTCTGTCGGCAGCGCCAGGCTCGGGTACGGCGCGGTGCTGCTGGAAGGCCGGGTGTACGTCGGCGCCGACACGCTGCGAGCGATCGACGCGACGACCGGGCACGTGATCTGGACATCCGCAGACACCCTGAATGGGCGCCTCGTCGCGACCGACGGCCGCGTGCTGCTGGTCCAGGCAGGCAACGAGGTCACGGCACGGTCCATGGACGACGGCCGGGTGCTGTGGCGCGACGACCTGCCCGCCTCGGTGCTTGGGTCTGGGGTAACGGAAACGGACCTGATGCCCACCATCGGGGTCTTGCCGCAGCTTCGGCGCCTGCTCGAGCTCCATCAAGACCAGTCGGTCGTGGTCCTCGGCTGAGCCGCCCACTGCCGGTCCCGGCAGCGTGGGTACGCCTCGCGGGCGTACTTTCCGCAGAAGGGCAAGGCATGGGGAGGGCAGAGCGGCTGGCCTCCGTCAACGGAGCCATCGTCGGGCCCGACGCCGCGCCAGGGTCGGCCGTCATGTGCCATCCGAGGCGCACGACACGGTCAACGGCGTGCGGGTGTCCGGGAAGATCGTGCCCGCGGGGCGGGACACGAGTCTGCGCCCGCCCGCAACGCCGTGTGCGTCCGCCAGGGTCCAGTCACGGACCGCTTCGCAGCGCGGGAAGGTGGCTCCCCTCGGGCCAGCGCAACCAAGGCCCGCACCTGACCCGATCGCGGGGGTCAACGCCCGTGGTAGGTACCTGACCAGACGAGAGACGTGGCAGTCTGATGGATGGCCCTTCACAACGAATTCAAAGAGGGGGCCGGAGGTGCCGGCATCACCCCGGCCGGCGCGCGAGATTCGCATGACCGCCGAGCTGCGTCGACGACGCGGTCTTCGCCGAACTGGCGTCGGAACCTGGACGTGAACGACGAAGACTCGGTCAGTGTGCGCTTCTCCGCCAGACATGCGCGACAAAAGAGATGGCGACTCAGCAATGGCGGGAACGTAGCAGTCGCTACCGACAGCCGCTGTCGACGGTGCCGGACGACGTGCAGGATCGTGCCTCACGGCGACGCCCCCATGGTGGCCTCATGCGGCCCGCTCCATCTTCACGACCGCGGCATCGCTCGAGCGAGTTGGCTCGGGGAGTGGCCGATTCGACTGGCGTCTCAACCTTTTGGAGTGTTGCGCCGTTGATGTGGCATGCGGGTGCAGGCGGAGCCGACCGGCGAGGACGCCGTCGAGCATGTCGCGGTGCTGCCGACCCCTGATGGCACCGACGCGGGGTTCGCGGACTTCGTGCGCTCGTCGTCCGCCGAGCTGGGCCGGGTCGCATGGTTCCTGACGGGTGACCGCACCCGCGCGGAGGATCTGCTGCAGCACGCGTACCTGCGGACCTGGTCGCACTGGGGGCGGGTGCGAAACGGCGACCCGTTGGCGTACACCCGGCGGGTGCTGGCCAACGCGCGTATCGACGCCTGGCGGCTCGCCCGGCGCGAGGTCCTGTCACCTGAGGTGCCGGAGCGCGCCATGCCGAGTGGTGCGGTGGTGGCCGACGAGCGTGACGCGCTGGTGCGTGCGCTGCGGATGCTGCCGGCGCAGCAGCGCCGGATCGTCGTGCTGCGCCACCTTGCCGGGCTGACCGAGGTCGAGGTCGCCGACGAGCTGCGCGTCAGCGTCGGCACGGTCAAGGCCGCGGCCTCCCGCGGGCTGGCGCGGCTGCGCACCCAACTGGAGGACGACCAGGGAGGCGCGCGATGACCACCGACGACGAGCGGTACGCGGAACACCTGCGCGAGCGGTACGCCGCGCCCGTCTTCGACGTCGACCCGGACGTGATCGTGCGCCGTGGGCGCCGCCGGCGGACGAGTGCGTGGAGCGCCGCCGGTGTCGCGCTCGTCGTGGTGGCCCTTGCCTGGAGAGTGGTCGGGCTGCCGCGGTCGATCGGCCCGGGACCGGCCGCCGCCCCGCCGCCCGAGCCCCCCGACGCTCAGGCAGCGCTCGTCATCAGCCCCGCCAGCGTGCACGCCGGCGACGCCGTGACGGTGACGATCCTCAACCGGGGTTCGAGCGACCTGATCGGCGGCGTCGGCGTCCAGGCGCAGCGCTGGGACGGCCACGCATGGAGGGCGGCGGGCGAGGCCGGCCTCTGCTTCGGCTGGAACCCCTGCGAAAGCCGCATCGACCCGAACCCCGACAACTGGTCGGTGCCGAGCCTCGGCATCCGGGCACCGTCCGGGGGCTCGAGCGCGCCGCTCGGGCTATCGACCGCGAGCCTGCCGCTCGGGTGGTACCGCCTGAGCATGACGGTGATCTTCGACTCGTCGTTCGACTCGTCGGCCACGGCAGCAGCGCAGCGGAGCGTGACCGCCGCTGGCCAGTTCGAGGTCATCGCGCCCGCGACGCCGGCGGCCACGCCCACCTCAACGGCTAGCGCGGCGCCGTCGACCGCCGCACCCGAGCCGTCGTCCATGGCGCCGAACCCCGGCAGCGTCACCACTGACGCCCTCTTCGGCCAGGCGGGTCAGGCCGTCGTCACCAAGGACGGCGCGACATTGCTGACCATCGACGCCGGCGCTCACTGGAGCGCCCTGACCGTCCCCGGGACGCGCATCGGCGGGCGCTGGCTCGACGTCCACGGCGCCACGATCGCCGCCGCGACCCTCGACGCCAGCGGCAACCTGACCTACGAGCGGTCCAGCGACGCCGGGAAGACGTGGACCAGCCAGCGCCTGCCACTGACGATGCCGGACGGGGGCCAGGTCGACGTCTCGCTCGACGCCACCGGGTCGACGGTGGCCATCGCCGCGCAGCTGCTGCATTCGTCGGGTGTCGAGGGCACCGGTGCGCTGTTCGTCGGGCCCGCTGGACGCGACGTCGTCGCGAAGACGGCGCCGACCGCCGGAACCGTCTCGTGGGTGGGCACGCATCTGCTCTTCGTCGGCGGTGTGGTGAGCTCGAGGCTCTTCGTCAGCGACGACCTCGGGGCAACCTGGACCCAGAGCACCGTCGAGGGCGTCACGGTGTCCGGCGATCCGCCGATCCCGGCCGACGCTCCGAGCATCGGCCTTCCTGTGACCTCCGCCGCGGGCCGAGCCATCCTTCCCGTGACCCTGTTCAGCGGCGGCACGTCGTCCGTCGTCGACCTGCTGGCGACGAGCGACGGACGCACCTTCACGTCCCTGGCCCAGCTGCCGACCGGCGGCACATGGGGTCCTGGCGTGACGGCTGTCGGGACCAGCGCAGGGCCGGACGCGTCGATCTTCGCCGACCCGTCGTCAGCCAGGCTCATCACGGTGACCGGGTCAGACGTGACGACTGTGACGCCAAGCGGACTGCCCGGGCCCGGTTGGCTCACCTTTTCTGACGCGGAACACGGCCTGGCGTTCGTGACCGTCTCGACGTGCCCAGGGAAGACGAACTGCACCACGACGTCGGGCCTGTATGCCTCGACCGATGGCGGCCACACCTGGACCGCCAGCGCGCCATCCGTCGGCTGAGCGGCCCGGCGTCGAAGGGAAACACCGCCGCCCGCACATAGCTAGTGATGAAGTCCGCTCGCCGGGGACGATGTGCGACAGGCTCCGTTCGGCTCGGCAACCTTCGCCGTCCGGGACTCTTGATCAGGCATGGTGAAGGGGCGCGGGTACGTCGCCTACGCCGGCACCGTCGGCGGTGAAGGCCCCACCGCGGGTCAAGGCGGTCTGCGGATCATGTCTGCCGACGCGGGCCAGAACACCAACATCGCCGACGTCGACCGTGATCGCGGGCAGGCTGCAGGGACCGCCTGACACCCGAGTGCGTGAATCCCGCCCGCGGACCCCAACCGATCGGCCATGCTCGGCGTTGTCTGTGTGAGGTGGGTTGGGGACGGGCCGAGGAGGGCCGGTGCGCGAGGCCTGGCAGCCGCTGCTCGAGCAGCTGGTTCGCGAGCGCTACGCACGCCTGCTGACTCGCGCGATCCTGCTCGTCGGACCGGGCGGCGACCCGCAGGACCTCGTGCAGGAAGCGCTGCTGGCCACGTTCGGGGGCGGCGCCCACCTGACGTCGGTCGAGGCCGCCGAGCAGTACGTGCGCCGCGCGATCGTGTCCCGGTTCGTCGACCGGCTGCGCCGCGACGCCCGCGAAAGCGCAGCGCATGAGAACGCGCGCCTACTCGCCCAGCCGGGGCACGCGTCGGACGTGGCCACCGAGCTCGAGGCCGCACTCGCCCTGCTCGCACCGCGCGAGCGGGCGTGCGTGGTCTTGCGCCACGTCGAAGCGCTGTCGGTCGCGCAGACGGCCAGGCAGCTCGGGCTCTGCGACGGCGCCGTGAAGCGCTACACGTACGACGGCATCCGCACGCTCAACGCGGCCCTGGGCACCGATGTGAACGACGACGACGTCGCGGTGCGGCCCGTCACTGGGCCTGCCGCACGATCGGGGGTGCGTGGTGCGTGACTTCGACAACGTGATCGGCACGAGCCTCGATGAACGCGCGAAGCGGCTGCAGGGTGCCGCACTCGACCCGGGTGCGCTCGCGGCGCTCGTCACAGGCGTGCGCCGCCGGCGCCGGCGACGTCAGGTCGACCGCGCCTTCGCCGGCGTCGGCGTCGCGGCCGTGCTCGTGGCCGTGGTAGCGCTCGGCGGCGGGCACGAGAGCCCGGCGCCCGCGCACACCCCGACGGCGTCGGTGACGACCACCCCGTCCGTCACGGCGACACCGACGCCGATCGCCACACCGACCCCGGTCGTCACGCCGACCGTGTCGCCACGCCCGACACGGGCCGAGATCGACGCCGGCTACGGCCTGCCCGCCACCGTCCCCGCCCCCGACGGCATCTGGGACCAGGTGGGCGCGGGCTGGGTGCTGGGCATCTACCGACCCCTCTGGGCGTTCGACGACCTCCCGCCGCTGCGCAACACCCTGGTCCTCACCTCGGCGACGGGCACGGCCTACCG
>JAJYTJ010000062.1:14140-21002 GCA_021793115.1 Actinomycetes bacterium
AGGACGTCGCCCTCGTTCGCTGGTCGCCAGGCGCGACCCGCGCGCTTGTCACCATCGCACCGGTGAACACCGCCGAGCGCTACGTCGGGGAGGCCGTCCGCGGGTGGCTCGACCTGCGTACCGGCGCGCTGACGCAGGACCCGGGCGCAGTGGGTGCACCGGACAGCGACGGGTACCCGGCACAGATCTCCTTCTTCGGCGTCGACCATCGCGGCGACGAGATCTGGAGCGTCAGGTACGCCCAGACCGGCGGCGGGGGACCCGTCACCGTCGTCGTCGAGAAGCCGGACGGGACGCTCGTGCGGCGCATCGACCTCGCGGGCGACGACCCCCTGTGGGGCAAGGCGCTGCTCGACCCGAGCGGCCGGCAGGTCGTGCTGCCCGGCCACGACACCGGGGGCGACGGCGGCTCGCAGTTCACCGTCGACGTCGTGAACCTGGACACCGGCCGGCAGGTCGCGCACGCGTTCGGCGTCCCGAACCGGTACTGCGGGGTCATCGGCTGGAGCTCGGCGAACGTGCTGCTCACGCGGTGCGCTACCCAACCCTGGGACGCGACCGGCAGCTTCGAGCGCCTCGACGCCCCCGGCGACGCGTGGTTCCTCGTCAGCCTCGACGGACGCGCGCCACGTCAGGTCCGCACCCTGGCCGCCGGAGACCCCGGCGCCGAGGTCGAGGCCGGGACCGGCTGGACGCTGCCCGACGGACACCTCGTGATCGGCGCGCTCCCGATCGGCACGGCGAACACCGTTCCGTGCACGGGCGCTCTGTACGCGGTCGACCCGTCCGGTGGGGTGGCCCGCCTACCAGTCGACCACGTGGGGTGGGCCCGCCCGTCCGGGACCCTCGGCGGCCGGCTCTACCTCGAGACAGACGTCGGCTGTCAAGACTCCCAGGGAACGCGCACCCAGCTCGAGTCACTCGACGGCGCAACCCGCACGCCCCTGCTGCGACCTGCCGCCTCCACCGACGCATCGCTCAGCGACGCCCTCTCCTCCTGGGCCGTCGCCGGCGGCCCTTCGGGCGGGCGCGGCTGGTGACGCGCACGGGCACGTGACCCACGATCGCGCGCCCTGCGCCCCGATCGGCGGCGCCAAGACGTCTTGAGCCGACGGAAGCGCCGGCGGAGGGGCTACTTTCCGGCGGGAGCGGACGTCCGCGTGTTCGCGGTCCTGAGCAACGCCGACCGTGCCAGCCGCGCCGCCTGGGCCGGATGCCGACTCGGTCGCCGATAGTCCTCGCAGCGGGTTCGGCTGCGTCGGACACCGTCGACGGTGTATGCCAGCCGGTGAAGGGCGGGAGGACCATGAACCGGTTGGGCTCTGTGGCGGTCGTGGTGGGGTGGGCGCTGTTGGCTGCGGCATGCACCGGATCGCCGGGACAGGGGACGGTCACCGGCACGGTCCGGATGTACGGCGGTCCGGCTGCTCCGGGGGGCGGCATGACACTGAACGGCGAGCCTCTGCCGAACTCGCCCGTATCGCTGTGGTCGGGCGGCCACGAGGTCGCATCTGCGACCACGGACGCGCAAGGCCATTTCACCCTGACCGCGCCAGCGGGCACCTACGACAGCGTCCAAGTGTGTGGAGGCACGTCGCCTGTCGCCGACACCGTGACGGTGGCCAAGAACCAGACCACGCAGCACGACATCTCGTGCCCGGTGCCGTAAGCACCACCGCCGCAGCGGTCGCGTCAACGAGCGGTGTCCTCGGAAGGGGCTCGATCGCAAGAACGGCCACCAGATCCCGACGTATCCGCAGGTCGACCAAACGCGTCTCACATTCTGGACACCTTAATTCCCGCCACCTCCACCATGAGGTCTTCGTAGAATGCGGAGGCGCTCTTCGTAAAGTCGGCTGAGGCCCGTCTCTATGTGAGGCGGGCCTCAGTGTGTCATGCGCAGGCTAGAAGAGCGGGGCGCCCCCCCCGATGAGATACCGCTGGTGCCATCCGAGTTGGGAGGCCGGGCCGCGGGGGTTGGCGAGGCGTCAGCTGGGCGTGAACCAGTCCTCGTCGCGGATGGTGCAGGACGCCACGGTCCTCGCACGGACGGCGACCGCCGACCGGATGGTCCAGCCCTGGCCGGCGCGCGCCAGGTCGGACGTGGACAGCGCCACGGGATCCAGCTGGACGGGACCGTTGGCCCAGTCCAGCTCCCCCAACTCCTGGTCCAGGGTCGTGACCACCACGCCCGACGCGTCGAGCAGCTCGGTGCGGATGCCGGTCGGGTGCGACAGGCCGCTGGCGAGACCGTCCCAGCGCCAGGCGATCCTCAGATGGTCTTCCGCCTGGCGCGCCGTCGGGCGGGTGACCCAGAGCCGGCGCTCCCGCGACCACGAGCTGTCGCGGGACGCGGTCGCGGTCGCCACGCCCGGGCCCGACTGCGTGTTGCAGGGCACCTCGGCTGTCCTGTTCCAGCCGGTCGACATCGTCGTGGTCGAGAATCCGATCCCGAGCGCACATACCGCGACCGCCCCGGCCGTCACGATAGCCGATCCGATCTTGGTCGGGCGGGCGTGGCCGGCGAACCACGGGTGCGGGGGCGTGTCCCTCGTGTGCAGCACAAGGGTGCCGACCAGCGAGTCGGCGAAGGTCCTGCGCCGCGTGTCCCACAGCGGCCGCAGGTAGCCGACCAGGAAGATCGCATCGAGCAGGTGCGCGACCACCCGCAAGGCCGAGGCGACCAGTCCGACCGGTCTGCCGGTCGACGCGCGCACCACCGTGATCCCGACGACGCGCTTGCCCGGCGTCGCACCGGTGTACCCCTGCAATGCCACGAGCACGACGATGAGCGCGACCAGGACCGGGCTGCTGACCCACGAGATGCCCTCGTTGGCCGACGACCTGAGCGCCGCGGGCGTGAGCGACGGCGCCACGCCGCCGCTGCCGAGCACCAGCCAGGTCGCGCCCGTGAGCACGGCGCCGTCGAGCAGCGCCGCGATGACACGCCGTGACCAGCGCGCGTACGGCGGGACCGACGCGCCAGCGAGCGCCGGGACCGGGGCCACGGACAGGGTCACACCCGGATCCTGACAGAGCATGCACCGCGACGCGGCGGTTCTGCACACGGAACGTCAGCTCAACATCGCTCTGTGCGAGTTCCCTGACGTCGCCTGGAGAACGTGTTCGCGGAGCAGCCCGGATGCGGCCCGAGGCGAAGTCGAGACCGCTACTCGGATAGCACCCGCGCTATCTGTTTGGGGGGGCCGGGGGCCCGGAAGATGCGGGTGGACAAGACTGCAGCGGCGCGGGGCCTGCGGAGGTCACGTTGTGTCTCAGGCCGCGCGTTCGTCGGTGTCGCGAGTGACGAGGTGCAGGAGGTGGCGGGCGTCGATGACTTCGGCTTCTTCCTGGGTCAGGTTGCGGAACCCCCAGTCGGGGGCGTCGGGCTGAAGCAGGGGGTGGTCGGCTGGGCCGTTGCCGGTGGCGGCGTGCCAGATGCGCAGCTGCTCCTCGTTGAAGACAGCGGTCTTGATCGCGTTGACCAGGGTGGCCATCGCGATGCCCGGCAGTCGGTTGTGGCCGCGGCGTAGGCGCAGCCGGCTGGGGTTCTTCAGGATGCCGAAGACGCCTTCGACGAACGTGCGTCGGTTCGTCAGGCGGCGCCAGCGGCTGGTGCCGACGTGCTCGCGCTGCATGATCTTGCGCTGGTGGTCGTTGTCGTCCGGGTCAGGTGTGAAGTCCACGGTCTTGTTGACGCAGCAGGGGCGGTCCTCCCAGTCGCTGGGGGCCGCGATGACGGGAAGCCCGAGGTCGAGGGCGGCCTGGACGCTGGCGTTCCCGCGCGCGGGGCACCCGACCCTGCCGGCGATCGCGGGGCAGACCCACTTGCTGGTGAGGTTGGTGCCCAGGCCGGACTCCTTGCCGTCGAAGGCCCATCGCCGTTTGAAGTTGTCGGCGGCGTGGTGGATCTGGTCCCACCGTCGGGGTGTGGCGTTGTCCTCGGGCAGCGGGCGTTGGTCCATGGGAGCGGCGGGGCAGTGCAGCCAGCCGTGCTGCATCTGCGCGCCTTGGATGTCGACGACCTTGTGCTGGTCGACGCGCAGGCGTAGTCCCTGCTCGATGCCGAGCTGTGCCAGGGGGACCGCCCATCTGCTGGCTCGCAGGTTGGAGTAGAGCAGGTCTCCGAGCAGGACCTTCATGTGGGCGGGGTGGCGATCGCGGATGCGGGTGATCAGGTCGAGCGAGACGTCGATGACGTCGGCGTTGGCGGGGGTCAGGACGAAACCGTCGACCAGCAGGGGCTCGCTGTCATCGGCGGCGTTGGCGTCTGCGACTCGGACGATCGTGTGCTGGTGGAAGCCGAAGCCCTTCATCATCAACGTCAACGGCGGGCGAAAGCTGAGCAGGTTTCGTCGCGTGAAAACGGAGCAGCTGGCGGCTGTCGAAGCCGTTGCGTTGGCTTGAACGGTCGTTCTGGTTGCACTCCCGAGGGTGGTGGACTACCGCATGCACGCTGAGCCGCTGGGGTGGTTCGCCGACGAGGGTGCGCCCCCTCGGGTTGGGCTCGTGCCAGACGGCGTGGGGGTGGCTGCACCAGCTGCGCCGGGCGATGGAACGTCCAGACGGTGGCCTGCTGGGCGGGCCTTGGTGGTCGTCGAGCGCGACGGGACGGTCGACACGATCAAGAACAGGCGTGACGACGCAGTACCTGGGCCTGCTGGAGACGGCATCGAACTGGGACGAACACTGCGGGTCTTGCTGCTCATCATGGCGACCGCAGTCCTCGTGGCAGCGGCCGGCGTGCGGGCGTGGGCCCGCGCGCTCGGGTAGCGGCGCCGCAACTGTGCCGGCAACGCGCCACACCGTGTCGGCGAACTGCGGGCCAACTCTCGCTTGCTGCGGCCGCGGCGGGCACCAAGGTCGGGCAACTCGCACACCCAATCCGACCCCCGGAAAGTGTCCGGCGCGTCGGCCCAACTGGGCGTTTGTCCAGGTCAGCGGCGTCGGCTGACCCAAAGACAGGGACTGAAGTCCCGCGCGGCTGACTCCTTCCTGGGAGTGCACTGAACACGCACGATCCGGCGGGCCGACGAGAACAATGGCCCGCGCGGGGCCATTTCCAATCAGGTTCCGGCCTGTCGGAACCAGGATGATCTTCCTCACGAAGCTGAACGGCAGCGTTCTGACGATCGCCCTGGCTCTTTGGGTGTACGCGGTGCCAACCGATGCTTATCTCAAGGCAGTCGGCAAGACCAGCGACGCGACATGCCTCGCGGCCCCCCACACCCGCTGCCTCTGGTACTAGGGAGTCCTTGGCATGGAGCGACAGCGGCAGCGGCTGAGCCCGGATCCTTTCGTCATTCCCGGCGAGGTCGCTGCCGCTCCGGTGGTACCACTCCGCGGGACGGACTTCGTGGCGACTGTGGGGTTCTTCCGCGCCTCAACGGAAGGACTCGTCGTCCACCTCGAGGTCCTGGCCCTGCGAGCGGCTCAGCTCGGAGACCTGGCTGGCTTGGGCGCCCCCGGGCGCCCAGGCCTGTCCCTGTGGGCGGAGGGCGGCGGCCAGGTCGTGCTGTCGAATACCATGTGGGGCCAAGAGGGCTACCCCGACGGCAGTCAGCCGGTGGTCCGAGCCACGTTCTGGCTCTGGCTCCCTTGGGACCTCTCACAGCCCGATGCTCTCGAGCCGGACATCGTCCTCGCCTGGCCCGAGCGCACGACGGACGTTCGTCGCGTCCACCTCACGGCCGGCCAGCTGCGCGCGGCCGCGCAAGCCAGCCTCCAGTTGCCCGCCGACGGGCTATGAAGGACGCCTCGTCGAAGGCCCTCATGAAACCCACCACCTGACCCGCGCAAGAGTTCACACGGGTCGTCCCTGCAGCGGGTTCGAGAAGGTCAGGAAGTAGACCCCGGTGAGCCGCCAGTTGGCGCTACTTGTCGCGGTATCGAAACCTTGGTATTGGGAGGCGCCGCGCGAGGTCCTCGGAATGGCTCTAGGCAGGCCGGAGCGCCTCTCTGGGACCGCTGTCGAAACAGAGTCTCCTGCGGCAGGCGCGCAGCCAGGCTCCTTCAACGGGCCGTCAGCCCCGCGTGGTCGGCACGGCCGCCGCACTCTGCATGGCGGGGAGCAGTCCGTGAGTTCCCCAGTCCTGGCCCGCGCGTATGAAGAGCAGGATCAGCGGGACCAGGGCACCGACGCCCACACCTGTGACGAGAAGTACGACGACCGAGCCCCGCACCCAGGCCATCGCGTGGCGAATCCGGTGGAAGCGACGCTCAAGGATCGGCACCACGCCAGCGACGACTTCGACTGCATCCAGGTCGACGCGCCGGATCATGTGACGGGGCGCCAACACAGACCATCGCCGTGGAGGCCGTCAGTCCGGCAGTGGCTGGTTCCTCGGACTTGGTCCGACGTTGGGGATCGTCGTAGTCATCGTCGTGCTGGTCGTGGCCGTCGCCCTGTGGGCGGCAATCCGGAACCGCCGCGGCGGTTGAGACCTGCATGACAGCACCCGCCACGGCTCGTACGCGCCTCGCTGCCGTGTCGTCCCGCCACGCACGGCCTGCCCCACTGTCGTTCGAGCTGTTCCAGGCCGTCGCTACGACGTCCGCGCCTGTGGTGTCCAGGCTCGGCCCTGGCAGGGTGCACACCGAGCCAGTGGTGCTCCGGGCCGGTCCGGGCGCGTGCCCGGCAGCGGTTACGACCCGAGGTCGTCGAGCGCCGCCGCGAGCCGGGACCCGGCATCGTCGGCGTATCCGGTCAGCGCCTCGTTGCCGGTGACGGCGGGGATGAGATCGGGGTCGAAGACGTGGACCTCGCTCTGGTCGGGCCCGGTCGCCCGCACCACGACGCTGCACGGCAGCAGCACGCCGATCCGAGGGTCGGCGGCGAGCGCACCCTCGGCCAGGGCCGGGT
>JAJYTJ010000259.1 GCA_021793115.1 Actinomycetes bacterium
GGCGCACCCCACGGGGCACGCCGGTGCCCGGCTGTGGATCGCCGCCGGCGCCCACAGGCCGGCGGTCGCCTCGCGCCGTCCGGGCGCATCGCCGGCGCGGCTACCCTGTGCCGGTGCACCGGCCGATCCGCACCATCGCCACGGCGGTCCTGGCGCTCGCGCTCGCGACGGGAGCCCTCTCCGGGTGCGCCACCAGTGCGCCGGCGAACCTCGTCGGAACCGCCGACCCCGAGCCGACGCCCACGGCTCCCGAGCCGCTGCTCACCGACAGGCCCGCGCCGGACTCGGCCACCGGCACGCTCGCGCCGGGCTTCCCGAGCGCGCTCGTCCCGGTGCCGGCGGGGGCCGAGATCCTCGTCTCGTCGGCGGCGCCGCAGCCGAACGGCACCGTGCAGATCAGCCTCAACCTGCGCACCAGCCAGGACACGGCCGGGCTGCTGCAGGCGATCCGCGCCCCGCTCCTCGCGGCCGGGTTCACCGACTCCCCTCCGGCCCAGCCCGACCCGAGCCTCGCCGCGCAGGCCTCGTTCGTGCGGTCCAACGGCGCCGAGTTCGTGCTCGTGGGGATCCTCGACCGCGGCGGACAGCGGACACTGACGCTCGGCGGCACGGTCCGACCCTGAGGGCCGCCGCGCCCGCCCGTCCCCTCGCCTAGTCTGGCCGGATGAGCGAGACACCGTCCCCGACCAGGACCGACGACGTGCGCACGCGCGTCGACGCGCTGCTCGCCGACCACGCCGAGCGGCTGTGCCACGACGTCGGCACAGTGACGCCCGAGGCCGGTCCGCTCTGCGACGCCGTCGTCTCGCTCCTGTCGAGCGGCAAGCGCCTGCGCGCCTCGTTCGCGTACTGGTCCTGGCGCGCCCACGGCGGCACCCCGGGCACGCCCGCCGAGGATGCGGTGCTGCGCGTGGGCGCCGCGCTCGAGCTGTTCCACGCGGCCGCGCTCTTCCACGACGACGTCATCGACGACTCCGACACCCGGCGCGGCCGGCCCACGGCGCACCGTGAGTTCGCCGCGGCGCACCGCCGCTCGGGGCTCGGGGGCGACGAACGCCGCCACGGCGCATCGGTCGCCATCCTGCTGGGCGACCTCGCGCTCATCGCGAGCGACGCCGAGTTCGCCGCCGCGGTCGCGGCGCTGCCGCCGGCCGCCGCCGACGCGAGCAGGGCGGTGTTCGACGAGATGCGCACCGAGGTCACGGTCGGGCAGTACCTCGACCTGCTCGCGCAGGCGCAGCCGTGGGACGACGACGCGGACCGGGTCGAGCAGCGCGCACGCCAGGTGGTGCGCTCGAAGTCCGCCCGCTACTCGGTGGAGCACCCGATGGCGCTGGGCGCCGCGATGGCCGGTGCCGACGGCGCCTCGGTCGCGGCCTGCCGTGCGATCGGCCTGCCACTGGGCGAGGCCTTCCAGCTCCGCGACGACCTGCTCGGCGTGTACGGCGACCCTTCGGTCACCGGCAAGCCCGCGGGCGACGACCTGCGCGAGGGCAAGCGCACCGTGCTGGTGGCGCGCGCGCTGCGGCTGGCACGGGCCGCGGGCGACGACGCCACGGTCGCCCTGCTGCGCTCGCGGCTCGGCGACCCCGCGCTGACGGCGGCCGACGCCGCTCGCCTCGCGGACGCGATCGCCGCCACCGGCGCGCCCGACGAGGTGGAGAAGCTCATCGACGCGCTCGCACGCACCGCGCTCGACCTCATCGAGCGGCAGGACTGGCCCGACGAGCCCCGCACGAGGCTCCTCGAGCTCGCGCACCGGTCGGTCGAGCGCCGCTCCTAGGACTGTGACGGCACGGGTGCCGTCACAGCTCGGACTGGGCGACGCGCCGCACCTCTGACTTGCGCCCCGCCAGCAGCGCGGTCATCGGGCTGCAGCCCAGCGAGTCGTCGGGCGTGAAGAGCCACGCGATCGCCCCCTCGTCGTCGAACCCGACGTCGGCGAGCACGGTGAAGGTGCCCTGCAGCGCGGTGAGCACGGTCCACTCCGGCGCGTCGGCCGCGGCCGAGCGCTGCGACGGGTTGGCCATGGTCCCCGGCACCAGGAACGCCGCGGGCACCTGCAGCGCCGGGGGCTCGCCCCGGCGCAGGCCGACGAGGCGGCGCTCCTCGAGCAGCCTCCTCACCTTCGTCACGGGTAGGTCGAGGCGGGCGGCGACGTCCGGGACCGAGAGCCAGTCGCCGACGAGCTCGTCGATGTTCGTGCTGTTCACCCGCACAGCCTAGGGACGCCACCGGAGATCGGGACGCTTCGGACACCCGTCTTTCGCGTCCTCACCCGTCCCATTACAGTGAACTTTCGTCACATCAGCCACATGCGTCACGTGCGCAACGCAAAGGAGACTCATGGCCTCCGCCAACCCCAGGACGGCGGCGATCCGCCGCGTCGCCACCGGGACGGGCGCCACGCTGGCCCTGACGGCCGCCGCCGTCGGGGCGGCCGCCCCCGCGCACGCCGACGCGCACTACACCGTCCAGCGCGGCGACACCGTGAGCCAGATCGCGGCGCGGGCCGGGGTGTCGATCGCCAGCATCGCCGCGACGAACGCCCTGGCCAACCCGTCGTACATCCGCATCGGCCAGGTGCTGACCATCCCGGGGCACGCGGCGGAGGCCCTCACCCCCGCGGCGCCGGCGCCCACGCCGGCCTCGACGAGCAGCTACACCGTGGCCCGCGGCGACACGCTCTCGGCCATCGCGGCGCGGTTCCGCACGAGCGTCGCCGCCCTCGCCGCGGCGAACCGCATCGCCAACGTCTCCTTCATCCGCGTCGGACAGGTGCTCACGATCCCCGGCGCCGCGGCACCCGCGGCCGCCGCCTCGGCCCCCGCACCCGCGCCCGCGCCCGTGGCTCCGCCGGACACGACGACGACCAGCTACACGGTGGCCTCCGGCGACACGCTGTCCGCCATCGCCGCCCGGTACCGCACCACCGTCGCCGCCCTCCAGCAGGCGAACGCCCTGCGCAACGCCTCGTACCTGCAGATCGGACAGGTGCTGTCCGTCCCGGTCACCGCCACCGCCACGCCGCTCGTCGGCAGCACGTTCGCCGGCCGCACGTACCCGGCCCCGGTCGTCGCGGCCGCGAACGCCAACCGCGCCACCCTCCTGGCGATCGGCGTGCCGACGAAGGAGCAGATGCGCGCTCTCGTGACGACCACCGCGCGAGCCATGGGGGTCGACCCGTCGCTCGCCCTCGCCGTCGCCTACCAGGAGTCGGGCTTCGACCACTCGCAGGTCTCCCCCGCCAACGCGATCGGCACCATGCAGGTCATCCCGTCGTCGGGCCAGTGGGCCAGCGACCTCGTCGGCCGCCAGCTCAACCTGCTCGACCCGCGCGACAACGTCACCGCGGGCGTCGCCATCCTCCGCTCGTTGCTGCGCACCAGCCCCGACCTGTCCACCGCGATCGCCGGGTACTACCAGGGCGCCACCTCGGTGCGCCAGCACGGGATGTACGGCGACACCAGGCAGTATGTCGCCAGCGTCCGGGCGCTCATGCCCCGCTTCGTCTAGGTCGCCGGTGCCCGCCCACGCGCGGCTGCCGATGCCCGGCCGGGTGCCGACCTAGACTGCGCCCGTGGGAACCACCGTCACCGACCCCCTGGTCGGCCGTCTCGTCGACGGCCGCTACGAGGTGGTCTCGCGGATCGCTCGCGGCGGCATGGCCACGGTCTACCTCGCCATCGACCGGCGGCTCGACCGGGAGGTCGCGCTCAAGGTGATGCACCCGCACCTGGCCGAGGGCGCGTCCGGGTCGGACTTCGTCGCGCGCTTCCGCCGCGAGGCG
>JAJYTJ010000260.1 GCA_021793115.1 Actinomycetes bacterium
CGAGTACCAGTCGCTGGGGGAGGACTTCACCACGCGCGGCCGCCGGCTCGACGAGCAGGTCGAGGTGCTGCGCGCGCTGTGGACCAGCTCGTCCGTCGGGTTCGAGGGGACGTGGCACTCGATCCCGGACGCCGGCATCTGCCCGCTTCCGGTCCAGCGGCCGATCCCGCTGTGGTTCGGCGGCAACGCGCCGGTGGCGATCCGCCGCGCGGCCCGGGTGGGCGACGGCTGGATGCCGCTGTTCGGCTCGCCCGCCGCGGCCGCGCCCGCCCTGGCCGTGCTCGACGAGGCGCTCGCGGAGAACGGCCGCGACCGCTCGTCGTTCGGCTTCGAGGTCCGCATCCCCTTCGGCCGTGGGGACGCCGACGAGTGGCGCGCGCTGCTCGACGGCTGGCGGGCGGTCGGCGCGACGCACGCGTCGCTCGTCGCCACCGACAGCGGCCTGACAACCCCGGCCCAGCACCTCGCCGCGCTGGAACGCTTCGCCGCGGCGACCATCCCCGCGTCGGCATGAGGTGTCTGGTCCGCCGCACCTGACGGCTGGCGCTCCGCAGCGGGGACGGGCGCCCTGCCATCGGCGACGGCGTCGCTGTCAGTCGTGCGTGAGAGGTTGCCCTGGTGGAGGCGATTCTTGTGCCCCCGCTGCTGCGCTCGTCTCGCGTCTACGAATCGGTCGTGGACACCGTGTGTGGGCGCATGGCGCGGTCACCCTTGCCGGCACGCTTCGCGACGACACGATCGCCGCCATGGCAGCCCGCATCGCTGCTCAGCGCTCCGGCGCGGTTCGTGGTCCTCGGGACGAGCATGGGCGGCCACGTCGCGCTGGAGGTGATGCGGCAGGCGCTCCTCGTCGAGGAGGGCCACTTCGATGCGCTCGTCGACGCCGCGTTCCCTGATGTCGTCGCCGAGCGGAACGAGTGCACCACGCAATTGGCTGCGGCGAGCCGGCGCCCCTGACGTCGCATCGCCGGGCTTCACCGACACCGGCACCGAGAGTCACCATGCGCCCCCGCACCGAGAAGCAGATCCGTTCGTCGTTCGTCAACGCGTCCACGCGCGAGGCCACCGACGCGACGCTGCCCGAGCTCGACGCGGTGGCCTGGGACCGCCTCGACCACCTGGGCTGGCGCGATCGCAGGGCGCCGCTCGCCGCCGACGTCGTCGTCGAGGTGGGCGACGAACCGGTGGGCGTCCTGCGTGCCACCGACCCGTTCCGAGGTGGGCGACGACGCCGAGGCGATGCGCGAGCTCGTCGTCGAGCGTCGCATCGCCGAGCTGCGCGAGCGGTCGGTGCGGTTCGTCGAGGAGGTCCGTAGCACCCGCTGACGCGGTGCCTCGAGGGGCTGGCTGACGCGGCGGCAGCGCCGCCGGCTACCGGCCGAGGCCGAGCGCCAGCTCCCGCACCCGCGCCAGGTGCCGCGCCCGGTTGGCGTCACGGCGGGCCATGTCGTGCCGGTCGGTGCCGCCGAGCAGGATGAGCTCCTTGCTGCGGGCACGGTCGTGGATGCGGTCGTCGAGCATGACGTTGCGCATCGACGCCAAGCGGCCCTGCTCGGCCAGCGTCTCCTCGTCGTGCCCCGCGACGGCGAGGAACAGCGCGAGGTCGAGCGTCTTCATGGGGACCGGGCCGGCCTCGCGGCCGTAGGCGAAGCCGTAGCGCCACACCCGGTCGAACCAGCCGACGAGCTTGGCGGGCGCCTCGGTCCAGAACACCGGGTAGACGAAGACGAGCGCGTCGCACGCGTTGACCTTGCGCTGCTCGGCGAGCACGTCCTCGGCCAGCGGCGGCGCACCGTCGTACCAGGCGTCGCGCAGGTACTCCTGCTCCGTCATGTCGGTGGCGAAGCCCATGGCGTACAGGTCGGAGACGCTCGTCGTGTGGCCGGCGGCGGCGAGCCCACGGACCAGCTCGTTGCGCACCTCGGCGGTGAACGAGCGTTCGGACGGGTGGCAGTAGACGACGTGGACGTGCACGCGCGCCACCGTAGTGCCGGCCGAGCTCGCCGCCGGCGGGGCGCGGTCCTCTCCGACGGCCCGGCCCGCCGGTGCTCGCGCCGGTAGGGTCCAGGCGTGACGACGAGTGCGACGACGGGTGTGACGCCCCGGGTCCTCGTCGTCCCTGCGGTCCTCGTCGCGGCGCTGTCCGGGGCGCTGATCGCGGCCCAGGGCCGGTTCAACGGCGACCTGTCGACCGCCGGCACCGGTGCGCTGGTCGCCACCTGGCTGAGCTACGTCGGCACGTTCCTCACCACGGCGGTGGTCATCGTCGTCCAGGGCCGGGCGCGTCGCACCGCGCGGATCCTCGCCCACGACGCGCGCTGGTGGTGGTACGCCGTGGGCCTGTGCGGCGTGCCGATCGTGGTGATGTTCGCCATCGGGATCCCGGTGGTGGGGGTGGCGATCGCCTCGGTGTGCTCCGTGGCCGGTCAGACGGTGTCCGGTCTCGCGCTGGACGCCCGTGGTGTCGGGGTGCCCGCGCCGCTGCGCCTGACGGGACGTCGGTTGGTCGCGGCCCTCGCCGCGCTGGCCGGCCTCGTCCTGGCCGTCGGCTCGGCACCGTCGGCGGGCCTCGGCAAGGTCGTGCTGCTCGGTGCGTTGATGTTCGTCAGCGGCGCGGTGCTCGCCGGTCAGCAGGCCGGCAACGGCCGCGTCAACCTCATCACGGGCGACCCGGTGCTCCCGGTGCTCACCTCGTCGGCCGGCGGCACGGTCGGCGCGAGCGTCCTGGTCGGCGTCGTGTGGGTGTCCGGGCACCTCGGCACGGTGCAGTGGCCCGGGCCGGGCCGGTGGTGGCTCTACCTCGGCGGCCCGCTCGGCGCGGCCATCACGGTGTGTGCCGCCTGGGCCATCCGGCACCTCGGCACGTTCGCGCTGACGCTCGGCGTGGTCGTCGGGCAGATGGCGACCGCGGTGCTCGTCGACCTCGTCACCGGTGTCGGCGGGCGCTGGTCCACCTACCTGGCGGTGGCGATGATCACCGCAGCGACCGTGCTCGTCGTGCTGCGCCGCCGGGTCCCGGCCACCGCGCGCTGATCGCTGCGCGCCACCCGGACCGCGCGTGGGATCGTCCGCCCCGGCGGAGGCGCGGCCGCTCGACCGCCGGATCGCCGAGGCGACCGCGGGCGGGTGACGCTCAGCCCGAGACGTCCTTGTCCGCGAACCGCGCCCAGGCGGCCAGCAGGAAGACGACGACGTAGGCGAGGTCGGTCAGCAGGCCGAGCCGCATCGTCTGCCAGTAGACCGGGTCGCGCAGCATGTCGGCGAGCGCCGCCTGCTTGTCGACGAGCAGCCATGGATGCAGCCAGTCCAGCTGCGGGATCGAGTCGAGGATCCACATCGTGGTGCTGATGAGGGCCACCGCGACGGTGGCGCCGAGCGGCTGCTCGGTGAGGGTCGAGACGAACAGCCCGAGCGCGGACAGCGCCGCGAGGAACGCCGTGACGTACAGCACCACGAGCAGCAGCCGCCACAGCGCGAGCGGCAGCGCCAACGTGGTGCCGGACAGGGTGGCGACCGGGTGCAGACCGAACAACGCGCCGCCCGCGACGATGCCGGCGACGGCGACGACGAGCACCCCGACGAACGAGCCGAGGACGAGCGCGACGTACTTCGTCACGAGCAGCCGGGTCCGTGCGATCGGCACGACGAGCAGGCCGCGCAGCGTCCCGATCTGCGCCTCGCCGGCGATGGCGTCGCCGGACAGCATCGCGATGGCCAGCGGCAGGAAGAGCCCGATCTCCACGACGAGCGCGGCGAGGGCGACGAAGAACCCG
>JAJYTJ010000261.1 GCA_021793115.1 Actinomycetes bacterium
CCGTCTTCATCCAGCGTGGCACCGCGTTGAACACGGCCTGCCGGAACCCGGTCATGACGAGGATGAGCATGACGATGCCGTCCATGACGACGATGCCCATCGCGTCCTGCCACGACCAGCCCGCCATGGTGGCGATCGAGTAGGCCACGACGGCGTTGATGCCGAGGCCGGTCGCCAGCGCCAGCGGGTAGTTCGCCACGACGCCCATGAGGATCGACATGACGCCCGCGACCAGGGCGGTCGTCGCCGCGATCGTCGCCGGGGCGGCCAGGACGTTCCCACCGCTGTCCTTGCCGCCGAGAATGATCGGGTTCAGCACGATGATGTACGCCATCGTGAAGAACGTCACCAGGCCACCGCGGATCTCGGTGCCGATGGTGGAGCCACGTTCGGAGATGTGGAAGTACCGGTCGAGGAAGTTCTTGGGCGACCCGTCGCTACGCGTGGGGGTCTGCGTGGTGCTGGGGGAGGACATGGCGGAAGTGTGGCAGAGGTGTGTGCGCCGCCAACCGGCGTTCCACGCGCCGTAACACGCGGTTAACGCGGCGGCGTCGCCAGGAGCCGGTCGGCGGCGGCCGACGCCACGCCGTCCGTCGCGACGATCCGCGGCGCCAACGCGAGCTCGTCGCGCACCGTCTTGGCATCCCAGGCGAGCCACGCCGCGGCGCCCAGCACCACCAGCGCCACGAGCCCGAACGGACCGCCGATCCAGCGCCCCCGGCGGTTGCGCCGGGGGCGCCCTGGCGTGCCGCGGGCGTGGGGCACCAGACCTCCCTCGCCTCGTCCTCGGGCCGCGGCCGCACAGTGCCGCAGCCTCACCGGCCGTCCGCGCGGCGGTGCTACTTCAGGGCAAGATGAACACCATGCCGCCCCGCCCCCGCATCCTGGCCGTGTGCACGGGCAACATCTGTCGGTCACCGGCCATCGAGCGGCTGCTGGCGGCGCGTCTCGACGGCATCGACGTCCTCTCCGCCGGCACCCGCGCGGTGGTGGGCCACCCGATGAGCGAGCCCATGGCGGCGCTCGTCGAGGAGGCCGGGGCCTCGGCCGCCGGCTTCACGGCCCGCCAGCTCACGCCCGCCGTGCTGCAGGGCGTGGACCTGGTGATCACCGCCACGCGGGGCCACCGGGCGGCCGTGGTGGAGCTGGCGCCGGCCCTGGTACGCCGCACCTTCACGCTGCTCGAGCTCGGGCGGCTGCTCACCGTGGTGCCGCCCGAGGGGGCCACGCCGGGAGAGCGCCTGCTCGCCGTCCCGGCGGCCGCCGCCCGCGCACGCACCGCGGTCCGCCCCGGGGAGGACGACGTGGTGGACCCCATCGGTCAGCCGGCAGCGGTGTACCGGCACTCCTTCGACCAGATGCTGCCGGCCGTCGAGGCGCTCGCCGGCGCTGTCGGCGGCCGCTGAGCTAACCGGCGCGCCCGATACGCTCCCACCCGTGACGCCTCCCCCGCCGGGACCCGAGCACGAGCCGGGTGCCGAGCCCGACCCCATCGAGCCGATCCAGGTGGACCTCGCGCGCGTCACCGGCGTCGGCACGCTGGCGTGGGCCGCCGCGCTGGTGGTCTGCCTCGTCCTCGCCGCGCTCGGCCGCCTCTCCTGGACCCCGGTCGCGGTGTGCGCCGTGGGCGCGATGCTCGGCCTGGTCGGCATCCGGTGGTCGCGCGGCCACGACACCATGGGCCGGCGCCTGCGCCACTGACGTCAGTCGTCGAGCCGCGCCTCGCGCGCGCGCCGCTCGTCGGACAGCAGCACCTCGAGCGCCCACCGCCGGTCCCAGCGGCCGACGACCTGGGCCAGCCCGGCCGCCAGGCCGGCCGTCGTCACCGCGTGCACGCCGGCCTCGTCGACCCACCACGGCACGTCCGCGCCGTCCACGCGCAGGTCGTCGTGCTCCCACCAGGTGAGCGGCGCGTCGTCGCCGAGCACCGCGCGCACGGCGTCCGGGACGCCCTGCCGCACGCCGTCGCCGCTCACCGTGCCCTCGGCGAGCTCGGACGCCAGCGGCAGGTCGAGCACGTCGGCCAGCGTCGCCGGGTCGCCGCCCGCGAGCACCGGCACGATCGCCGCCACGTCCGTGCGCCGGCGCCACATGGGCGAGTCGGCGACCGCCGCCTCCTGCGCGGGCACCACGGCCGCGCGGTCCGCCGCGACGAGCGCCACCACGTGCTCCGGCGGCTCGCCCGGCGCGTCCGCGGGCAGCGCCGCCAGGGCCCGCCACGCGGCCACCGCGTCGTCCGGCTCGACCGGACTGCCCACCGGCACCGCGTCGAGCAGGCGCACCCACCCCGGCAGGTCGAGCTCGTCCAGCCGCACGCCGCCGAGCGCGGCGAGCACCTCGTCGTCCAGGCCCGCGAGCAGCGCGGGCGCGGGCGGCAGCCAGCCCGTGGCCTCGCCGAGGCGGAAGGGTCCCGCGACGGGACCGCGCGTGCGCAGCCACCACGACGTGTAGGAGGCGGCGCGCCGGCCGTGCTCGTCGACCACCGGCGCGACGAGGGCGCGCCGCAGCTCGGGCGTGCTGGCGAGCAGGCCCAGCACCTCGGGCCACGCGTCCTGGTGGACCGCGTCGAGGTCCGCGACCGCGGCGGTGTCGCCGACGAAGGCTCCGGGCGCCAGCACGTCGGACAGGTGCTCCAGGTAGTCGGGCCACGCGTCGAGGGCCTCATCCGGCTCGTCGGCGTCCGGGTCCGCGATCACGTCCCGCAGCCGCACGACGACGAGCGACGAGCGCACCCCCACGGCGCGCAGCACGTCGGCGCCCCACCGGTCGACCTCCTGCAGGCTCACCGGCGCGAGCACGCGGTCGTCGAGCAGCCGCGCGGCCGGCGAACCCGGCAGCACCAGCCCCTGCGCGGGCGCGGGCTCGCCGTCGGCCGCCGTCAGCTCCACCAGCCCGAGCCAGGCGGCCTGCGGTGACGCGCCGTCCTCGAGCACGCGTCCGACCAGGTCGAGCACGGCCGCGGTCACCTCGGCGTCGCCCTCGTCCTGCTCCGTCACCGCGGTGCGCACCGCCTCGGACTCCAGCACCTGCGCCGGCGTCGCGGGCTGCGAGCCCAGCCGTTCGAGCACGGGGTGCGCGGCCGCCGGGTCGACGATCCGGACGCCCCAGGCGCCGAGCGCGCGCAGCGTCGCGGGCTGCAGTCGCGCGACGTCGTCGGCGTCGAGCAGCAGCGTGCCGCGCGCGCCGCGCACCAGCCGGCCGCCCGCCAGGGGCACCGGCAGCGCCGCGAGCGCCTCGCGGGCCGACGGGTCGGCGACCGCGCCCTCGAGCGCCGCGTAGACCTCAGGGTCGAGCGTCAGCGGCAGCTCGTCGACCACCTCGGCGAGGGGCCGCGTCTCGACCCCCAGCGCGCGCGCCTGCGACGCGGAGCGCTCCGCGACGCGCACCAGGCCGCCCACGTACGGCGCCAGCGCCGCGACCGCCCGCTCGTCGAGCTGCGGCTCCGTGACCACGGCCGCCTGCGGCGCGACGAGCCCCTCCAGGCCCGGCAGCAGCGGCGTGCGCGCCAGCCGCTCGAGCACACGCTCCACGAGCGCGGCGTCGACCCGCCCCGACGCCAGGCCGACCGGCACCAGCGCGAGCGGGTCGCCGCCCGCGCCGGCCACCCCGGCCGCCAGGGCGGCGTAGGCGTCCGCGGCGCGGTCGAGGAGGGCGTCCGTGAGGGGGCCGGCCGCCACGTGCCGGCGGGTCGGGTCGAGCGGGAGCGTCGCGACGAGCAGCCCCGGCAGCGTCAACGGGTCGTCCGTATGGGACG
>JAJYTJ010000262.1 GCA_021793115.1 Actinomycetes bacterium
GGCGGTCAGAACCGGGGAGGGCTTGTCCTGTCCGGAGTGGCAGGCGGAGCCCGCGGAGGCGGCGACGGCGTCCAGACGATCGAGCACGGTCAGGGCGCGGGCGCCGTCGATGCTGACGTTCAGCGTGTTGGGTAGCCGCTCGGTGGGGTGTCCGTTGAGGCGGACCCGGCCCGGGAGCATCTCGTCGAGT
The DNA here is from genome assembly GCA_021793115.1 of Actinomycetes bacterium. The sequence goes on from JAJYTJ010000262.1 coordinate 191, forward strand.
TGGACGTGCAGCCGGTCGCGCAGCGCCGTCAGGCGGGCGCTCTCGCCGTCGGCCAGGGCTGCGATGGCCAGCCCGGCGGCTCGTCCCAGGCCCACGACGTACGGCACGTTCTCGGTGCCGGCCCGCAGCCCGCCCTCCTGGCCGCCGCCGCCGATGACGGGGCGCAGCCGCACGCCGGCTGCGACGTAGAGGGCGGCGATGCCCTTGGGGGCGTAGACCTTGTGGCCGACGACGGTCAGCAGGTCGACCCCCAGGGCGGCGACGTCGACGGTGATCTTGCCGACCGACTGGGCGGCATCGGTGTGCACCAGCACCCCCTGGGCGTGGGCGATCTCTGCGATCTGGGTGATCGGCTGGATCGTGCCGGTCTCGTTGTTCGCGTGCATCACCGTCACCAGGACCGTGTCGGGTCCGATCGCGTCGGCGACGGCCTGCGGGTCGACGATGCCGAACGCGCCTACCGGCAGCACGGTGATCCGCACGCCGTGCACGTCCCGCAGTTCTTCGCATGCGGCCAGCACCGCTGGGTGCTCGGTGGCCTGGGTGATGACGTGCGCCCCTCGGCCGCTCGGCCGGGCGGCGAGGACCGCGCCGCGGATGGCCAGCGCGTCGGCCTCCGACCCACTTCCGGTGAAGACCAGCGACGAACCGGCTGTCGCGCAGACCATGCCTGTAACGCGCGCGCGAGCCTCGTCGACGGCCGCGTGGGCGGCAGCGCCGTATGCGTGCGCGCTGGAGGGGTTGCCGAACTCTGTGGCCAGGTAGGGCAGCATCGCCTCGAGCACCGCCGGGTCGATCGGCGTGGTGGCGTTGTAGTCCAGGTACGCCGGTCGGCCGGCCAGGCCGGGGTGCGGCGCCCGCATCAGAACACCACGACCTTGTCGGCGGCCAGCGTGGCGTCGGCCAGCTCGTCCATCGAAGATCGCCGCGCCCCGCCCAGCAGCATCGGCTCGCCGATCCCGCGGGCGTCCATGCACGTGCCGCAGCACAGCACCCGCCCACCCGCGCGGACCACGCCGCCGAGCATGCGGTCGAGCCTGTAGTACCCGTCCGGAGTGCGCTGTCCGTCGATCGCGGCGGTCACCCCATCACCCATGAGGAACACCGTGATCTCCACCGCGTCGCGCTTGGCCAACGTTCCGGCCAGGCGCACCGCGTTGTACGTCGCGTCCGACCCGTACGCCGCGCCGTTGATCACCATGAGCACACTCGTCATGCCGATCACGGTATCCTGTATTCCATGCAGTTCGGGAGTACTGCGAAGGCCGACGTCTTCGACGCCCTCGCATCGCTGGTCAAGGCGCTCGGCAACGGCCGGCGCCTAGAGCTGGTCGAGCTGCTCGCCCAGGGCGAGCACTCGGTCGATGAGCTCGCCCGGATGTTGGGAATGGCTCTGACGACGACCTCGGCGCACCTGCAAACCCTCAAGGCTGCCGGCCTGGTGCGCACCCGGCGGGAACGCACCACCATCCACTACCGTCTGGCCGGCGACGACGTGGCCGAGCTGGTCGTCGCCGCCAAGCGCGTCGGCCTGACCCGTTCCCCCGAGCTGCGCGACACCCTGAGCCTGTACCTGGCAGACGCCGATGGAGCCGCCACCACCCCGACGATCGACCCCGCCGCGGTGACGTCCTCCATGACGGTCGTCGACGTACGTCCGGCTCAGGAGTACGCCGGCGGCCACTTCCCCGGCGCCCTGTCCATCCCCCTAGCCGATCTGACGGCGCGTACTGGCCAGATCCCCCCAGACCGGCCCGTCGTCCTGTACTGCCGCGGTGAGCTGTGCCGCCTGGCCCGCCAGGCCGCCCACCAGCTGCGCCAGCACGGCTTCGACGCCGTCGCCATGGACGAAGGCGTCCTCGAATGGCGGGCGAATGGCACCGTTGACCTCGACGGCGCCGCCTGAAGCTCTCGCCGATCGGCCGTCAGTGACGTTCGCTTCGCCGGCGGAAGGCAGACCCTCAGGCACAAGGTGACCGGGGCGGCGTTGACGCCGACGCGACGGCTCAGGCGGACTTACGCGGTGCTCCTCCCGCGGTCGCGCCTGGCAGGCGCAAGTGGCCCCAGAGGCCATCCGTGCTGCGCGCCATGAGGCAACAGCGGTACCCGACCGGAGCCGTTTGCACACGGCCTGCTCGACGGCCCGTCCCGAGCAGGACACAGGGGGCTCGTGCGAATCACAAGAATCCGCCGCTGACCGCGTGTGAACCTGCAGGTCATGGCATCGGGCGGCCAAGGGTGGGTTACCACCAAGATCCACGCCGGCGTCGAGGGACACGGTCGGCCGCTGGCGATCGTCATCACCGACGGGCAGCGCAACGACGGGGCCATGCTGCCAGAGGTCCTGGCCGACATCCACGTCCCACGCCTGGGCGCCGGCCGACCGCGCACCCGTCCCGACGCCGTCCTGGCCAACCGGGCCCACGCGCCCGGCGTGATCCGCAACGAGCTGCACCGATGCGGAATCAAGCTCGTCATCCCCGAGAAAATCGACCAGATCACCGCCCGCGCCCGCCAAGGATCACGCGGCGGCAGACCCCAAGCCTGGACACCGAGACCTACAAAGGCCGCAACTTCGTCGAACGCCGCTTGGAGCCTGACCCGGTTCGCCTTGACCAAGCAGTGGCGAGGACCGGCCACCCGCTACGACAAGCTCGTCATCCGGTCAATACACCGCGCTGCGGTTCACCGATCGCTGGCTCCGGAAGAGCATCGCCGCCTCGATCGGCACGATCGGCGACGCCTACGCCAACTGCGTCATGCAATCGATTGACGACGGCGCAACTCCCGAGATCCTTCACGGGCGCTGATGCCCCGATGGCCGACGGCCGCCACGCGGTGCCACCAGCTGATGCGTCGCTCGAGCCATGCGTCGGCCGTGAGCGGGTCGGTCGCCTGGTAGTAGTTGAACAGCAGCAGTGCGGCAAAAACCAGTGCATAGATCAGGGCAGTGCCGACGTCCGACGCGCCGGAGGTGTACGGGCCACCGAAGCCTTCCGCGGTCGACCAGATCAACATGCTGAACACGAGCGCCGCGCTGTAGGTGAGCTTCTGGGCGAAACCCATGATCAGCGCGAGGGCGATCACAGTCTCGATGAAAGCCACCAAGTAGGCGAACAGAGGCACGTCAGGGTGCTGCAGATCGATCCAGAACCGGAACCAGGGCTGCAACCACCGCGGCTGGCCGTCGGACTGGGCCATGATCGTGCTCATGTAGTCCGCTCGGAAGCCGGGCAGCCACTTCAGAATGGCGTCGATCAGCCAGACGATCCCGAACACCACCCGCAGCGCCGCCGTGGGCCAGTGGCCCTCGCCGGCCCGCGACACGACCACGCCCTTGTCTCTCACGGCCACGAGACGCCTCCTCGAATCGCAGAATCCAAGCCTGCTCGGGTGGTGAGGACCCGGGCGGGATTCGTGCAGAGCGATCTGACGACGACCTTCTCGCCTCGACAGCCGCGGACCGGTGGCGAAACCGCGAATCTTTGATGTTCCTTTGATTAAGCCACCGCCGCCTGGACTTCC
>JAJYTJ010000263.1 GCA_021793115.1 Actinomycetes bacterium
GGGCGGGTGGCTCGGGGTGGCTAAGACCAAGTTCTACGGCTCGTGCCCGGTCTGGTGCTCGGGCGAGCATGCCCAGAACGCGCACTACCGCGGCCACGAGTCCCGGGTCATGCGCCCGCTCGATGGCGTGAGTGTGTGGGTGTCGTGGTCGGAGCCGCTGACCGCCCCGGCCCGCTACCTCGGCGGCGACTCCCCGCGCATCAGGCTCCTGGTCGGGTCCGCGTCGGTGTCCCTGTCGCGGTGGCAGACGGCGGGCATGGCGAAGGTGTTCGACGCGCTCGACCGCCGCGACATGGGCGACGTGCTCCGCAGCATGCTCGAACTGGCCGGCGGTGGTGCCAAGTGACCGAACTGCCGATCACCGAACCCGGCGTGTACGACATCCCGGAAGACGCGTATCACGCCGACCCTGTCGAGGGCGGGTCGCTGTCCTCGTCCGGCGCGCGGCGGCTGCTCGCCACCTGCCCGGCGCGGTTCCGGTACGAGCTCGACAACCCGCGGCCGTCGACGCGGGCCATGGAGCTCGGCACCGCCGCGCATCGGCTCGTGCTCGGCGTCGGCCCGGGGATCACCGTCATTGACGCGCCGAACTACCGGACTAAGGCCGCGCAGGAAGCGCGCGACGAGGTCCGCGCGGCCGGCGGTGTGCCGCTGCTGCGCGACGAGTGGGACGTCGTCGAGCAGATGGCGGCCAAGCTCCGCGAACACGAGCTCGCGTCGGTGCTGCTCGGCGGGGCCGGCCTGCCGGAACAGACGCTTGTGTGGCGGGACGGTCCCACGGGCGTATGGTGCCGCGCCCGGCTCGACTGGCTGCCCACGGTCGGCGCCGATCGGCAGATGTATCTCGCCGACTACAAGACGGCGCGGTCGGCTCATCTGGACGCGATCAGCCGCGCCGTCGAGGAACGCGGCTATCACGCTCAAGGGGCCTGGTACGAGAGCGGCGTCCTCCGGCTCGGCCTCGCCGACCGGGTCTTCTATTACCTCGTCGTTCAGGAGAAAGAACCGCCGTACCTGGTGAGCGTCGTGCGGCTGAACCTCGTCGCGATGGACGCCGGGCGCCACCTGAACCGCCGCGCGCTCGAGATCTACGCGCAGTGCCGCGATACGGGCTACTGGCCTCCCTACGCCGAGGGTGCCCCGTCGATCGGGCTGCCCCCGTGGGCTGAGAACCGCTTTCTACAGGAGGTCACGTCATGACCGCGACCTACGACTTTGCCGCCTACTCGGTGGGCGTCGTCTTCGCGAGCGTCTGCACCTCGCTGCCCGACGAGCATGCCGCCGCGCGGCTGAACGCGGAGTACCCGACCGGGACCGGCTCGCGTTGGGAGGCCGCGCCGGTCAAGACGTTCGCGACCGGTCAGCCGAACCCGACGCCCTGTGAGCGGCGCCCCGCGACCCATCGACACATTCTCTTTCACTGCTGAGGAGCGGCAATGAGCAATCAGATGGACCGTGCCTCGATGCCGGCCGTGCCGTCCCCGGGGCGGGTCGGTCAGGGCACCGCCGTTGAGCAATCGCGCGCGGCCGCCGAGGTGCTCGCCGCCGTCGAGGTCGCGCATCGGTTCCCTCGTGATGAGCAGTACGCCCGCGCGCAGATGGTCGACTCCTGCCAGCAGTACGGGCTCGCCGAACGTGCGTTCTACCGCTACAGCCGTGGGGGCGAGCAGATCAGCGGGCCGACCGTGCACCTTGCGCGGGAGCTGGCGCGCTGCTGGGGCCACGTACAGCACGGCATTGTGGAGCTGCGCCGTGACGACGAATACCGGCAGTCGGAAATGCAAGCGTGGGCGTGGGACATCCAGGCCAACGCCCGCGTGTCGACCACGTTCGTCGTCCCGCATCGCCGCGACACGAAGCGAGGCGTGCGCGACTTGGTCGACATGCGCGACATCTACGAGAACAACACCAACCAAGCGGCGCGGCGCCTGCGCGAGATGATCCTCGCCGTCTTGCCTCCGTGGTTCGTCGAGGAAGCGGTCAGGCTATGTCACGAAACGCTCGCGAACGGGGGCGGTAAGCCGCTCGCGCAGCGGATCGCCGAGGCGCTGCGCGGCTTCGAGGAGATCGGCGTCACCCTTGACCAGCTCGAGGGAAAGCTCGGCCGGACTAAAGACCGGTGGGACGGTCACGACGTCGCGAAGCTGGGCGTGATCTTCAAGAGCATCCAGCGGGGCGAGACGACCCGCGACGACGAGTTCCCGCCGGCCGACCCGTCGCCCGCCGAGATCATCGCCGCCCGCGCCGCGGCCCCGCCGGCGGGCGGGGACACGGGGGGTGATGCGTGATGGCTCGCGAGATCGCCCCGTGCGGCACCCGGTCCGCGTACTCCCGGCACCTGCGCCGCGGCGAGACACCGTGTCAGCCGTGCAGGGACGCGAACGCTGACTTTTCGCGCGCCCGCAACCTGGCGCGTCAGCGCGCATGGGTACGGCTCGCCCGCCGCTACCCGGACGAGTACCGCGCCCTGTACGCCGAGGAACTCGAAAAGGCGGGCGTCCGGTGACCCGTGATGAGCGGCTGCTGCGCGAACTGCTGACCCTCGCCGCGAACACTGTGCATCCCGACATCCCCGGCGGCCTCGCCCGCATTCAGCAACGCACCGGAAAGACCAGTGCCCCGGGGGCCTGCCTCCCCGGGGCACCGCAGACCGACGAAAGGAAACGGTCATGACCACTGTAAGCCCTAACCCCGGCCCCAACGTGGTTGAGCGGCTCGCCGCCGACCGCGACCGGTTCGCCGCCGACGCCAACCGCCTCGCGACCGCGCTCGGCAACGGGCCGACCCTCGACGACCTCGACCGCGCCGAGGCCGACTTGCTCGCGCAGCTCGCCGAAGTGCGGCAGCGCCGCGCGCAGCGGGCCGCGCTGGAGTCGGAGCGGCGGGCGGCGGCGGCTGCGGCGGAGTTCTTCGCCGGCCTGGTCGACCGGACGCGGGCCGACATCGAACGCCTGCGGTCGGGCGCGTGGGTGAACGGGCCGCGTCCCGACCCAGACCCGCTCTCCGGTCTGCCCGGGCTCGTCGACGACTCGCGCGAGGAGATCGCCGCGGCGGTGTCGGGTGAGTACCCGACGGCTCCGGCGGTGACGTCGGGCGGGCACCCGGTCGCCGGGTCGACGTCGACGGGGCCGGGGCTGGTGGTGGCGACGTCGGGCCCGGGGGAGACGCAGCCTGACGCGGCCGCGCGCCCCTCGCCCTCGGCGGAGTCGGTGGAGTCCGGGTCGACCCGCCGCGGGCGGAAGGGCGGCCGCAAGTGAACTTCCAAGAGGGCGAATACGTCGACATTCACGTCTATCGCGCGCGGGTCGTCCGGCACGTGGGCGACGACCTGGTGGTTATGTACCACGGACGGGAACGGCGCATCCCGCTCGTCCCGATCGATGACGACGCGGCCAACGTCGTGAGGGTGGCGCGCGTCCTCGACGACGTCCCCGCTCTCCCCGACGAAATGGACGATCTCGCCGCGCAGGTGAAGCGCGTGCGCGAAGAACTCATCGCCGAGGAGGCGCGGCTGCTGGACGCTCGCGCGCTGGTCAACCCGCAGAAGAAGCGGCTGCTGGACGACGCGGCGCGGCGCCTGCGCGTCCTCGCCGACTCCATCGACGAGGGGGCGGGCCGGTGAACGCGCTGGCGAACGTGGTGACCGCGGTCGTGCTCGTCGCGCTGTGCGTCTCCGGGGCCCTTATCACGCACC
>JAJYTJ010000063.1 GCA_021793115.1 Actinomycetes bacterium
AAGGCCACCGACGAGCTCGAGCGGGCCGGCGGCACGTTCGCCTGACGAGACGTTGGCGCCGGGCCGCCGCGAGCGACCCCGGTCCGGGGTGCCCGGTGATATCTTGATGTCGAGATAATCCCCCGGAACGACCCGGAGAAGGAGCCGCAGTGAGCAGCGTGGACACGTTCGGTGCCAAGGGAACCCTGCAGGTCGGACCGGCCTCGTACGAGGTGTTCCGGCTGGCTGCGGTGCCCGGCCTGGAGCGGCTGCCGTTCAGCCTCAAGGTGCTCGCGGAGAACCTGCTGCGCACCGAGGACGGTGCCAACATCACGGCGGACCACGTGCGCGCGCTGGCCGGTTGGGACCCGGACGCCGAGCCGGACACCGAGATCCAGTTCACGCCCGGGCGCGTCATCATGCAGGACTTCACCGGCGTGCCGTGCGTCGTCGACCTCGCGACCATGCGCGAGGCGATCGCCGACCTGGGCGGCGACCCGACGCGGATCAACCCGCTGGCGCCTGCCGAGCTCGTCATCGACCACTCGGTCCAGATCGACGTCGCCGGCCGGCCGGACGCCTTCGAACGCAACGTCGAGCTGGAGTACCAGCGGAACCACGAGCGCTACCAGTTCCTCCGGTGGGGCCAGACGGCCTTCGACGACTTCAAGGTGGTGCCGCCGGGGACCGGCATCGTCCACCAGGTCAACATCGAGTACCTCGCCCGCGTGGTCATGACCCGCGAGGTCGACGGCGCGCTGCAGGCCTACCCGGACACGTGCGTGGGCACCGACTCCCACACGACGATGGTCAACGGCCTCGGCGTGCTCGGCTGGGGTGTCGGCGGCATCGAGGCAGAGGCCGCGATGCTGGGCCAGCCGGTGTCGATGCTCATCCCGCGCGTCGTCGGCTTCAAGCTCACGGGCGAGATCCCGGCGGGCGTCACGGCCACCGACGTGGTGCTGACGATCACGCAGATGCTGCGGGCGCACGGCGTGGTGGGCAAGTTCGTCGAGTTCTACGGCGCCGGCGTGGCCGCCGTGCCGCTGGCCAACCGGGCGACGATCGGCAACATGAGCCCGGAGTTCGGCTCGACGGCCGCGATCTTCCCGGTGGACCAGGTGACCCTGGACTACCTGCGCCTCACGGGGCGCTCCGAGGCGCAGGTGGCGCTCGTCGAGGCGTACGCCAAGGAGCAGGGCCTGTGGCACGACCCGGCGAGCGAGCCGGTGTACTCCGAGTACCTCGAGCTCGACCTCTCGACGGTGGTGCCGTCGATCGCGGGCCCGAAGCGCCCCCAGGACCGCATCGAGCTGTCGCGGGCCAAGCAGCAGTTCGAGCGTGACCTGCCGGCCTACGTCCCGGAGCTGGCGGGCGTCGACGAGGCCGACGAGGAGTCCTTCCCCGCGTCGGACGCGCCGGCGTACAGCGCCGACGGCCACGCCCGGTACCCGGTGACCGACTCGAACGGCAAGCAGTTCGAGCTGTTCCACGGCGCCGTGGCGATCGCGTCCATCACCAGCTGCACCAACACGTCCAACCCGTCGGTGATGCTCGCCGCCGGCCTGCTGGCGCGCACGGCGGTGGAGAAGGGCCTCACCGCCAAGCCCTGGGTCAAGACGTCGATGGCCCCGGGCTCGCAGGTGGTGACGAACTACTACGAGAAGGCCGGGCTGTGGCCCTACCTGGAGAAGCTCGGCTTCCACCTGGTGGGCTACGGCTGCGGCACGTGCATCGGCAACTCGGGCCCGCTCGACGAGAAGGTCTCCGCCGTCGTGGCCGAGCACGACCTCGCGGTGGTGTCCGTGCTGTCCGGCAACCGCAACTTCGAGGGTCGGATCAACCCCGACGTCAAGATGAACTACCTGGCGAGCCCGCCGCTCGTCGTCGCGTACGCCCTCGCCGGGACGATGGACTTCGACTTCGAGACGCAGCCGCTCGGCCGCGCGGAGGACGGCGCTCCGGTGTTCCTGCGCGACATCTGGCCGAGCCCGCAGGAGGTGCAGGCGACGATCGACGCGTCGATCGACCGGCAGATGTTCACCGAGGACTACGCGGACGTGTTCGCGGGCGACGAGCGCTGGACGTCGCTGCCCACGCCGGTCGGCGACACCTTCGGCTGGGACGCCGGGTCCACCTACGTGCGCAAGCCCCCGTACTTCGAGGGCATGGGCGCCGCCCCGGAGCCGGTGACCGACATCACCGGCGCGCGCGTGCTGGCGAAGCTCGGCGACTCCGTCACCACCGACCACATCAGCCCGGCCGGCGCGATCAAGCCCGGCAGCCCCGCCGCGCAGTACCTCCAGGCGCACGGCGTGGAGCGCAGGGACTTCAACTCCTACGGCTCGCGCCGCGGCAACCACGAGGTGATGATCCGCGGCACGTTCGCCAACATCCGGCTGCGCAACCAGCTGGTGCCGGGTGTCGAGGGCGGCATGACCGTCAACTTCCTCACGGGCGAGCAGGCGACGATCTACGACGCCGCCGTCGCGTACCAGGCGGCGGGCGTGCCGCTCGTCGTGCTGGGCGGCAAGGAGTACGGCTCCGGCTCGTCGCGCGACTGGGCCGCGAAGGGCACCAGCCTCCTCGGCGTCACGGCCGTGCTGGCGGAGAGCTTCGAGCGGATCCACCGGTCGAACCTCATCGGCATGGGTGTGCTGCCGCTGCAGCTGCCCGCGGGCGAGACGGCCGACTCGCTGGGGCTCGACGGCACCGAGACGTTCGACATCGCGGGGGTCGTGGCGCTCAACGAGGGGACGACCCCGCGGACGGTCGGGGTGCGCGCGACGAAGGCGGACGGCTCGGTGGTGGCGTTCGACGCCGTGGTGCGCATCGACACGCCCGGCGAGGCGGACTACTACCGCAACGGCGGGATCCTCCAGTACGTGCTGCGGCAGGTCGCCGGCGTCGCCTGAGACCTGACCGCAACCCGGCCGCGCGCAAGGCTGGCCCTGCCGGCGGCATGGTCAGGGCATGGGACACAGGCGAGCAGCGGCCGGGTTGGTCGCGTGCGGGCCCGGGCTCGGGGCGTGCCCGGGTGGGGGAGCGGCCCCGCCCGGGGCTGTACCTCGGCCAGGCGTGGCGGCAGGCGGTGCTCACGCTCGACGAGCTGGGCACCCGGGCGGCCGCGGTCACCGAGCTCGGGGTGGCGGGCGACCGTCGGCGCTCCTGCCCGGCCGCTGCTCGTCGACCGGCCCTACCTGGTCGTCGTCGGCGACGGCGTGACCGGCTGGCCGCTGTTCCTGGCCTCGGTGCTCGACCCGCGGGGCTGAGGGCCGCGGTCGGCGTGGGCGCGGCGACGTGCGTGTCCGCTGGACGCGCGCGCCCTCGGGGGTGAGGGTGGGCGCCGTGACCACGTCCCCGCCCGTGCTGTCGTTGCGCGGCGTCCGCAAGGTGTACCCGGCGGCCGCCCCCGTCGTCGCGGTCGACGGCATCGACCTGACGGTCGCGGCGGGCGAGATCGTGGCGGTCCTCGGCCCGAACGGCGCCGGCAAGACGACGACGCTCGACATGGTGCTGGGGCTCGTCGCCCCCACCGCGGGGACGGTCGAGGTGCTCGGGGGCGCGCCGGAGGCGGCCGCGCGCGGCGGCAAGGTCTCGGCCGTGCTCCAGTCGGGGGGCCTGCTGCGCGACCTCACCGTCGGGGAGACGGTGCTGGCGGTGGCGGCGCTGCACCGTGCGCAGCACCGCGTCGACGTCGTCATGGCGCGCGCCGGCATCGCGGACCTCGCGCGCCGCAAGGTGCGGGCCTGCTCGGGCGGCGAGCAGCAGCGCCTGCGGTTCGCGCTGGCGCTGCTGCCGGACCCCCAGGTGCTGGTGCTCGACGAGCCCACGGCGGGGATGGACGTGGGTGCCCGGCGCTCGTTCTGGGAGACCATGCACGAGGAGACCCGTGAGGGCCGCACCGTCCTCTTCGCGACCCACTACCTCGAGGAGGCGCAGGCGTTCGCGCCGCGGACCGTCCTCATCGACCACGGGCGCATCCTCGCGGACGGGCCGACCGCCGAGCTGCGCAGCCTCGTCGGCGACCGCACCGTGCTGGCGACGGTGCCCGGCGCCGACGACGACCTGCTGGGGCGGCTGCGCGCGGTGCCCGGTGTGCGCGAGGTGCACCGCGAGGGTGACCGGGTGACGGTCAACGGCACGTCGTCGGACGAGGTCGCCCGGCTCGTGCTCACCGAGCTCGGTGGGCACGACCTCGAGATCGCCGCCCCGACGCTGGAGTCGGCGTTCCTGGCGCTGACGGGGGAGGGGCGGTCCCGGTGAACGCGACCTACTTGCGGATCGATCTAGTACGGCAGTTGCGTGACGGGATGTACATCTCGTTCGTCATCGCGTTGCCCGTGGTGATGTACCTGCTGTTCGGCACGGCGTTCGGCGCGAGCGCGGACGTGGTGGGTCGCGGCGACACGCGGCTCTACGTCATGAGCGCGATGGCGGCGTACGGCGCCTCGGTCGGCGCCACGTCGATCGCCGCCTCGGCCGCGATGGAGCTGCTGCAGGGCTGGGGCCGCCAGCTCGCGCTGACGCCGCTGCGGCCGCCGGGGTTCGTCGCGACCAAGGTGGTCGTGGCACTGTCGGTCTCGGCCGTCGGCGCGCTGGCGGTCATGGCCGTCGGTGCGGGGACCGGTGCGCGCGCCACGTCGGCGTGGGTGTGGGTCGCGACGTTCCTCATCACCTGGCTGGGGTCGTCTTTGTTCGCGCTCTACGGGCTCGTCGTCGCGCAGCTGTTCCACTCCGAGAGCGCCATCGGCGTGGCGTCGGCGTCGCTCGTCGTCTGGGCGTTCTTCGGCAACCTGTTCGTGCCGCTGTCCGGCACCGTGCAGCAGATCGCGCGGTGGACGCCGATGTACGGCTACGCGGGGCTGGCCCGTTGGCCGCAGATGCAGGGCCGGTCGGTGACGGGCACGCACGTGGACCCGCTGTGGTCGCTCGTCGTCAACTGGGTGGCGTGGGCCGCGGTGTTCGCCGTGCTGGCGACCTGGGCCACGCGCCGCGGCCGCGCCCGCCAGTGACGCTCATGCCCCCGCCGCCACGGTCGAGCGCCCCCCGTGACGGCCCCCATTGACGGTGCCCCCACTGACGGTGCCCCCCACTGACGGTGCCCCCCACTGACGGTGCTCCGTGCCCCCCGCGGCCCGTCGAGCGCCCCGAGTGGCGTTCAGTGGAGTGATCTGACATCCCCGTGCGGCGTGTCGGTGCGTGTCGGCTCCACTGAATGTCAGGTGGCTCCAGGTGGGGGACCGGCGGCTCCACTCGGACGCGATGGCGCTCAGGTGGCTGTGGTCGACGTCAGCTCGCGGAGCGCGTGGGCCCCGGCCGTGGCCAGGCTGTCGACGACAGCCAGGCCCGGGTGCTCACGGGGGTGGGCCTCGTACGTCGGGACGAGTGCCGCCGCCCACGCCCGTGCGCGGGTCCGCAGCGAGGCCACCTCGTCGCGCGCGAGCGGGGAGGCCGCGGCGTAGGCCTCCCAGAACCGGTCGCGGCCGGCCGCCGTGAACGTCGCCCAGGTGGTCCCGAGGTCGGCCGCCGGGTCACCGGACGTGACGTCACCGAAGTCGAGGATCGCCGCGAGGTGCCCGCCGGCGGCCAGCAGGTTCGCCGGGTGAGGGTCCCCGTGCAGCCACACGGCCGGGCCGCGCCACCCCGGCGCCGCCAGCCCGTCACCCCAGGAGGCGAGGAGCGCGCCGTGCGCCGGGTGGCCCGCCAGGCGCGCGCGGATCACCTCGTCACGCGCGGCGAGCGGCACGCCGCGGAACGGATTGACCGGCGCGCCGGCCGGGGCCGGGCGGTGCAGCGCGGCGAGCGCCGCTGCCAGCTCCGGTGCCCAGGCGTCCCGCTCGTGGGCCGTGAGCTCGTCGGACGGCCGCCCGGCGAGCCACGGCACGACGCTCCACGCCCACGGGAAGCCCGCGCCCGGGCGGCCGACGCGCACCGGCGCGGGGACCGGGACGGGGAGCGCAGGCGCGAGGGACGTCAGCCACCGTTGCTCGTGCTCGACGAGCGGGGCGGCGGACGCCCGGGCGGGCAGGCGCACGGCCAGGTGCTCGCCCAGGCGGAAGGTGACGTTGTCCCAGCCCTGCGCCGCGCGGACCAGGGGCAGGTCGACGAGGTCGGGGTGCTGCTCAGCGAGCAGCGCCCGGACCAGGGGCTCGCGGATCTCGAGCTCGTGCCGCGGGTGGGTCACGGCGAGACCCGGCGGTCGCGGGGCCACGGGCGCGTCCAGCCCAGTGCGTCGAACATGCCGTCGAGCACGAGCGCGGTGAAGCCCCAGACGAGGACGCCGGCCACCTCGAACGCGGGCGTGCGGACCGTGGCGTCACCGCGGCGGTGCTCCACGACCGCCCGGTTGGCCGGTTCCAGCAGGTCGGCGACCGGGACGCGGAACACGTCGACCGTCTCCGCGTGGTCCACGGCGGCCACCGCGGACGGGCGCGCCCACCACGCCGGGACGGGCGTGACGCGGTGGTTGCTCACCGGCAGCGCGAGGTCGGCGAGCGTGCCGAGCACCTCGACGCCGGCCGGGTCGAGCCCGGTCTCCTCGACCGCCTCGCGCACCGCGGCCTGCTCCGGGGTCTCGCCGGGCTCCAGCCCGCCGCCGGGGAACGACACCTGCCCCGGGTGGTGCCCGAGCGTGGCCGCGCGCCGCTGGAGGAGCACGTCGAGGTCCGCCGGCACGGGACCGCCGGCCCGGGCCGGGACGTCGTCCAGCCGGCCGAAGAGCACGAGGACGGCGGCGTGCCGCGCCGTCGCCGGGGCGGGCAGGACCCGCGAGGCCTCGACGCGCCACGTGAGGCCGCGCCGCACGAGCCCGGTGAGCGCGGCGAGCGCGTCCGCGTCGGACGCTGCGGCCGTCACCGGCGCGCCGTCGGAGGCCGCGCCCGTCACCGGCCCGCCGGGGCGGCGCCGGCAGGCTGGGGTGCGACGGGCGTGGCGCCTCGCCCGGCGACGTGCGCGGCGAACCGCGTGGCCAGGTCGGCGCCGGCCGCGGCCACGCCGGGCAGCAGGGCGTCGGCGTCGCGGCGGATGCGCGCGACCTCGTCGTCCGACAGCCCGCCGACCATGTCCGGCGTCGACAGCCACAGCTCGAGGTGGCTCGCCGTCAGCTCGACGTGGAACTGGAGGCCGAGCGCGGAGCCGGCGCGGAACGCCTGCACGGGCGTCGTCGCGCTGGACGCGAGCAGCGTGGCCCCACGCGGCAGCTCGACGGCGTCCGAGTGCCAGTGCAGCACGGTCGGCGCGGAGCCGGCCGGGCCGAGGGCCCCCAGCACCGGGTCGTCCGCGACGACCTGCACGGGCGCGAACCCCACCTCCTGGCCGGCGCGGCGGAGCAGCGGCGCGCCCAGCGCCAGGGCGAGCAGCTGCATGCCCAGGCACACGCCGAGCACCGGCACGCCGGCCGCCACGGCGCCCGCGAGGAGCCGCGTCTCGGCGGCCAGGCCCGGGTGGCCACGCACGTCGTCCGCGTCCATGGGCCCGCCCATGACGACGAGGCCGGCCAGGTCCTCGGGGTCCGGCAGCGTCGCGTGCGGGTCGTCGAGCACCGTCCGGACCCCGTAGGGCGCGCCGAGCAGACCGCCGACGAGGCCCGGACCCTCGTGCGGCGCGTGGGTGAGCACCAGGACGGGCTTGCGCGCGCCCGTCCCGTCCGGGGCGGCGGTCACCAGCCGTCCGGCAGCGGCCGGCCCTCGTCGAACCCCGCCGCGGACTGCAGCCCGACGACCGCCCGCTCGTAGAACTCGGCGAGCGTGGTCGCGCCGACGTAGGTCGCCGCCGAGCGCACGCCCGAGGTGATCTGGTCGAGCAGGTCCTCCACGCCGGGCCGCACGGGGTCGAGGTACATCCGGGACGAGCTGATGCCCTCCTCGTACAGGCCCTTGCGCGCGCGGTCGAAGGCCGAGCCCCCGCGCGTGCGTGCCGCGACGGCCCGCGCCGAGGCCATGCCGAAGCTCTCCTTGTACAGGCGCCCGTCGGGATCCGCGTGCAGGTCGCCGGGCGACTCGTGCGTGCCGGCGAACCACGAGCCGATCATCACCTGGGACGCCCCGGCGGCCAGCGCGAGAGCGACGTCGCGCGGGTAGCGGACGCCGCCGTCGGCCCACACGTGCCGGCCGAGCCGGCGCGCCTCGTTCGCGCACTCGAGCACGGCCGAGAACTGCGGTCGCCCCACCGACGTCATCATGCGCGTGGTGCACATCGCGCCCGGACCCACGCCGACCTTGACGACGTCGGCGCCGGCGTCGACGAGGTCGCGCACGCCCGCCGCGGTGACGACGTTGCCGGCGACCACGGGCACGTCGGGAGCCAGCGAGCGGACGGCCGCGAGGGCCTCGAGCATCTTGCGCTGGTGGCCGTGCGCGGTGTCGACGACGAGGACGTCGACCTGCGCCTCGAGGAGCTCCGCGGCCTTGCGCTTGGGGTCCCCGTTGATGCCGATCGCGGCCGCCACCCGCAGCCGGCCCGCGGCGTCGAGCGCCGGGACGTAGATCGACGAGCGCAGCGCCCCGACCTGCGTGAGCACGCCGGCGAGCCGGCCCGCGCCGTCGACCACCGGGGCGAACCGCCGGCGCGCGGCGTGCAGCCTCTCGAACGCGGCGCGCAGGCCCGAGGTGCCGCCCTGCTCGAGCACCGCGAGGTCGATCGTCATCGGGTCGACCGCCATGACCTCGGCGACCTGGGTGTAGCGGTCCACGCCGGTGCAGTCGACCTCGCTGACGACCCCGACGGGCCGCCCGTCCTCTACCACCACCGCGGCGCCGTGCGACCGCTTGCCGACGAGGGCGAGCGTCTCGCCCACGGTGTCGTGCGGCGCGACCGTCACGGCCGTCTCGACGACGGGGTGGCAGCGCTTGACCTTCGCCACGACATCCGCCACGACGTCGGACGGCGTGTCCTGCGGCAGCACCGCCATGCCGCCCCGGCGCGCCACGGTCTCGGCCATCCGGCGGCCCGCGACGGCCGTCATGTTGGCGACGACGACCGGGATGGTGGTCCCGGTGCCGTCGCTCGTCGCCAGGTCGACGTCGAACCGGCTGGAGACCTCGGACCGGGAGGGGACGAGGAAGACGTCCCCGTACGTGAGGTCGTGAGTGGCCTGGTGGCCGGGCAGGAAGCGCATGGCAACCCCCTTTCGGCCCATGGTAACCGGGGCAACCTCCGCGGCCTCGCCCGTGGTGGGCTACGGGCCCTGGGCGAGAACCGGCTGCAGCTCGGCCTGGACGGCCTTGAGGATCCCGGCGGGGTCGCCCGAGGCCAGGCCCTTGAGCCGGGCGTCAAGGTCGGCGACCACGGGAGCCGTGCCGTGCAGCGTGAGGGGGTTGCTCGCGAAGGTCTCCGAGTCGCTGAAGGCCCGCCGGTCCGGGAAGGCGGACAGGTATGCCGCCGTGGCCGCCTGGGCGGACGGCAGCGCGCCGTACGCGGTGGCGAAGGTGGCCTCGCGGGCCGGGTTGGTGAGGTAGGTGACCAGGTCGATCGCCTTGGCCGGCAGCGTGGAGGCGGCGGCGATGCCCCAGCACCGGGAGAACTGCAGCGTGCCCAGCCCGGCCGGGCCCGCCGGGAGCGGGACCACCCGGTACGGCGTGCCGGGCCCGAGTGCCGCGGTGACCCAGGTGCCCGCGATCGTCATCGCGGCCTTGCCCGCGTTGAAGGCCTCGGTGCCGGAGGCCGCGCCCAGCGAGGACGCGTAGGCGAACGTGCCGTCGACGAGGTGCTGCTTGACGTACGTGAGCGCCGCGACGTTCGCGGCGCTGTCAACCGTGGCGGTCTTGCCGTCCGGCGCCACCAGCGCGCCCCCGGCCTGCGCCATGAAGACGCCGATGCGGTCGTACGTCCCGTCGAAGGCCAGCCCGACGCGCCCGGTGGTCGTCAGCCGCTTGGCGTCCGCGGCGAGCTGGTCCCACGTGGCGGGCACGGCCGCCGCGGGGAGACCGGCCGCGCTCCAGTCCGCGGTGTTGATGACGAGGGCCAGCGTCGAGGTGTCGCGTGGCGCGCAGTAGAGCTTGCCCTGGTAGGTGAACTGCTGCACGAGCGAGCCGGAGAAGTCCGACACCGCGCCGAGCTTGTCGCCGTAGGGGAGCAGGGCACCGCGCGCGGCGTACCCGGCGAAGTTCTCGGCGCTGACGTCGAAGACGTCCGGCGGCTTGCCCGACGCGAGGTCCTGCGCGAGCTCCTGGTCGATGTTGGTGGCGGCGCGCACGGTCGCGCGCGTGCCGGACGCGGCCGACCAGGCCGCTACCGCCTGCGTGACGGCCTGCGTCTCGGCGGCGCCCGACGACGCGATGAGGACGGTGAGCGACGCCCCGGTGGCCCCGGGGGCGGGCACGGCGGTGGGCCCGGAGGCGCAGGCGGCGAGCGTCGCGATGCTGGCGAGCGCGCCGAGCGTGCAAAGTCGTCGTGTCGTGGCCCGACCTCGCATGCACCGCTCCTCGCCGTCCGCTCGCCCGTGGGCGCTCCCGCCCCGACGCTAGGCGGCTCGCCGCTCGTTCGCACGACGGGCCCGTTGGTGCGCCACCGCGCCCGTGACGTCTTACAGTGGACGGCCGGTTACAGTAGACGGCCGGGCGTGGCCGCGCCCGACGCCCGCCGGACCAGCGGAGGGCAGCGTCGCCCGGAGTGCACGGAGGTGGGTGTGGGTCTGCTCGAGGCGATCCGCTCCCCCGCCGACGTGCGCCGCCTCACGTCGCGGCAGCTCGACGCGCTCGCCGCCGAGATCCGGCACTTCCTCGTCGCGGAGGTGTCGCGCACGGGCGGCCACCTCGGTCCCAACCTGGGCGTGGTGGAGCTGACCATCGCGCTGCACCGCGTGTTCGAGTCACCGCGAGACACGATCGTCTTCGACACCGGCCACCAGGCCTATGTCCACAAGCTCCTCACCGGGCGCAGCGACTTCTCCCGGCTGCGCCGTTCCGGCGGCCTGTCGGGGTACCCGAGCCGGTCCGAGTCGGTGCACGACGTGGTGGAGAACTCGCACGCGTCGGCCGCGCTGAGCTGGGCGGACGGCATCGCGAAGGCCAACGAGCTGCGCGGCCAGCCGCAGCGCTACGTCGTGGCGGTCGTCGGCGACGGGGCGCTCACGGGCGGCATGGCCTGGGAGGCGCTCAACAACATCGCGGCGGGCCAGGACCGCCGGCTCGTCGTCGTCGTCAACGACAACGGCCGTTCGTACGCGCCGACGATCGGCGGCCTGGCGCGCCACCTGGACGCGCTGCGCACCGCGCGCTCGTACGAGTCGGTGCTCTCGTGGGGCAAGTCCACGCTGCGCCGGTCGGGCGCGCCGGGGCGGATGGCCTACGACGCCCTGCACGGCCTCAAGAAGGGCGTCAAGGACATCGTCGCCCCGCAGGGCATGTTCGAGGACCTGGGTCTGAAGTACGTCGGCCCGGTGGACGGGCACGACGAGCGCGCCGTGGAGCAGGCGCTGCGCCACGCCAAGGCGTACGGCGGGCCCGTGATCGTGCACGTCATCACCGAGAAGGGGCGCGGTTACACGCCGGCCGAGCAGGACGTGGCCGACCGCTTCCACGCCGTGGGGCAGATCCACCCGGAGACGGGCCTGCCGGTGGCGCCGTCGCGGTTCGGCTGGACCGGCGTGTTCGCGGACGAGATCGTCCGCATCGCCCGTCGCCGGCCGGACGTGGTCGCCATCACCGCGGCGATGCTGCAGCCCGTGGGCCTGGCGCCGTTCGCCGCGGAGTTCCCGGAGCGCGTGTTCGACGTGGGCATCGCCGAGCAGCACGCCGCCACCTCCGCCGCGGGCATGGCCTTCGGCGGCCTGCACCCGGTGGTGGCCGTGTACGCGACGTTCCTCAACCGCGCGTTCGACCAGCTCCTCATGGACGTCGCGCTGCACCGCGCGGGCGTGACCTTCGTGCTCGACCGCGCGGGCATCACGGGTGACGACGGGCCGAGCCACAACGGCATGTGGGACGTGGCGATGCTCTCCGCGGTCCCGGGCCTGCGCCTGGCGGCGCCGCGCGACGAGGAGACGCTGCGCGCGGCGCTGCGCGCCGCGGTCGACGTCGACGACGCCCCCACGGTGGTGCGCTACCCGAAGGGCCCGGTGCCCGAGCCGGTCCCCGCGCTGGAGGACCGCGACGGCGTGGACGTGCTCGCCCGGCACGAGCCGGCGGCCCCGGAGGCCCGCCGCGTGCTGGTGGTGGGCATCGGCCCGATGGTCCCGACCGCTCTCGGCGTCGGCCGGTTGCTGGCGGCGCACGGGCTGGCCGTCACCGTGGTCGACCCCCGCTGGGCGTTGCCGGTGCCGACGGCGCTCGTCAAGCTCGTCGGCGAGCACGACCACGTGGTGTGCGTCGAGGACGGCCTCGTCGACGGGGGAGCGGGGGCGATGCTCGGGCTGCGGGCTCGTGAGCAGGGGATCGAGACCCCGGTGCGGGCGTTCGGCGTGCCGCGGCAGTTCCTGCCGCACGCCACGCGGGACGAGCTCGTCGACGCGCTGCGCCTGCGCCCCCACGACATCGCGGCCGACACGCTGGCTGCGCTCGGGGAGCCGGCGTAGCCCACCCCGGCGGCCCGGTGCGCGGGCTGGCACTCTCGGTCGCCGGGACGATAGTCCCGAGACGTCCCATGTATTTTCGGGATACCGTCGTGACCAGCGTCGACGCCCGGCGACGTGGGAGACCGAGGGGGCCCCGATGCCCAGCGACACACGCGCCCGTGAGGCGGTCGACGCGCTCCCCGGCTCCTGGCTGGGCTTCGTCGGCGGCCCGTGGGTCGACGAGGTCGACGTGCGGGACTTCGTGCAGCGCAACTACACGCCGTACACCGGTGACGGCGGCTTCCTGGCCGGCGCGACGGAGCGCACCCGCGCGCTGTCGGCCACGGTCGAGGGACTGGTCGCGGCCGAGCGTCTCGGCGACTACCGCGTCGACCCGGTGACGCCGTCGCGCATCACGTCGCACGCGCCCGGCTACGTCGACAAGGAGCGCGAGCTCGTCGTCGGCCTGCAGACCGACGAGCCCCTCAAGCGCGCGATCATGCCCAACGGCGGCTGGGAGGCGGTGCGGGAGGCGCTCACGGAGCACGGCTACGAGGCGCCGGCGCTGCTCGAGGCGGTGTTCACCACGTACCGCAAGACGTTCGCGGACGGCGTCCTCGACGTGTACCCGCCGAGCGTCCGGGCGGCGCGCAGCGCGCAGATCATCAGCGGGCTCCCGGACGACTTCGGCCGCGGCCAGATCGTCGGGGACTACCGGCGCGTGCCGCTGTACGGCGTCGACGCGCTGGTCGCCGCCAAGCGCCTGGAGAAGGCGGCGCTGGATATGGAGCGGTCCACCGAGGACGTGGTGCGCGACCGCGAGGAGCTCGCCGAGCAGGTCCGCGCGCTGGGCGAGCTCGCGGCGATGGCGGCGTCGTACGGCTACGACATCGGCCGGCCCGCGGCGACCGCGCGCGAGGCGATCCAGTGGCTGTACTTCGCCTACCTCGCGGCGATCAAGGAGCAGAACGGCGCCGCGATGTCGCTCGGGCGCACGTCGACGTTCCTCGACGTCTACCTGCAGCGCGACCTCGTCACCGGCCGGATCACCGAGGAGGAGGCGCAGGAGCTCGTCGACGACCTGGTCATCAAGCTGCGGCTGGTGCGGTTCCTGCGGACCGCCGAGTACGACGAGCTCTGCGCGGGCGAGCCCACCTGGGTGACCGAGACGGTCGGCGGGCTGGGGGAGGACGGCCGCCCGCTGGTGACCAAGACCTCCTTCCGAATGCTGCACACGCTCGAGACCCTCGGCACGGCCCCGGAGCCCAACCTCACCGTGCTGTGGAGCGACCGGCTGCCGCAGGGGTTCAAGGACTTCTGCGCGCGGGTCTCGCTGGACACGTCGGCGGTGCAGTACGAGTCCGACGAGCTCATCCGCAGCGCGTGGGGCGACGACGCGGCGATCTCGTGCGCGGTCTCGCCGCTGCGGATCGGCAAGCAGGTGCAGTTCGTCGGCGGCCGGATCAACCTGGCCAAGGCGCTGCTCTACGCCATCAACGGCGGCCGCGACGAGGTGACGGGCCGCCAGGTGGCCCCCCTGTCGGCCCCGGTCGAGGGCGAGGTGCTCGACTACGACGACGTCCTCGCCAAGCTGGACCGCACGCTGGACTGGCTCGCCGAGACCTACGTCGACGCGCTCAACTGCGTCCACTTCATGCACGACAAGTACTCCTACGAGCGGCTCGCGATGGCGCTGCACGACCGCACGGTGCTGCGCACGCTCTCGTGCGGCGTCGCGGGGCTCTCGGTGGTGGCCGACTCGCTGTCGGCGATCAAGTACGCCACCGTGCACGCGCTGCGCACCACGGACGGCCTCGTCACCGAGTTCGCGGTCGAGGGCAGCTACCCGAGCTTCGGGAACGACGACGACCGCGTGGACGACATCGCGGCGAGCCTGCTGCACGCCGTCATGACGAAGATCCGCCGGGTGCCCACCTACCGCAACGCGCTGCACACGCAGAACGTGCTCACGGTGACGTCGAACGTGTCCTACGGCCGCGTGACCGGCTCGACGCCCGACGGGCGGCGCGCGGGCGAGCCGTTCGCGCCGGGCGCCAACCCCATGAACGGCCGCGACACGCACGGCATGCTGGCCTCCGCGTTGTCCGTCGCCAAGCTCCCGTACTCCGACGCGCAGGACGGTGTCTCGCTGACGACGTCCGTGACGCCCGACGGGCTGGGGCGCACGGACGAGGAGCGTGTGGCCAACCTCGTCGGCCTGCTGGACGCGTACATGCTGTCCAGCGGCTACCACCTCAACCTCAACGTCCTCGACAAGGGCACGCTGCTCGACGCGATGGACAACCCCGACAGGTACCCCAACCTCACCATCCGGGTGTCGGGCTACGCGGTGAACTTCGTCCGGCTCACGCGCGAGCAGCAGCTCGAGGTGCTGAGCCGCACGTTCCATGTGACGGTGTAGTGACCATGAGCACCACGAACGACGGCGCGCCCGTCGTCGGCCTCGGCACGCCCCTCGTCGGGGGCTCGACCCACCGCACGGCCGGTCAGGGCACCCAGGGCCTCGTGAACGCGGACGTCGACCGGCCCGAGCGGCTGGCGCAGGTGCGCACCGGCGAGCTCGGCTCGCTCCACTCGTGGGAGCTCGTGACGGCCGTCGACGGGCCGGGCACGCGGCTCACCGTGTTCCTTGCCGGCTGCCCGTTGCGCTGCCTGTACTGCCACAACCCCGACACGCTCGAGATGCGCCGCGGCACCGACATCACCGCGGACGAGCTGCTGCGGAAGGTCGCCCGGTACCGGGGCGTGTTCCGTGCCACGGGCGGCGGCCTCACGCTCTCGGGCGGCGAGCCGTTGATGCAGCCGGCGTTCGTCGGACGCGTGCTGCGCGGCGCGAAGGAGATGGGCGTCCACACCGCGGTCGACACCTCCGGGTTCCTCGGCGCGGCGGCGACCGACGCGATGCTCGACGACCTGGACCTGGTGCTGCTCGACGTGAAGTCCGGGATACCGGACACCTACACGCGCGTCACGGGGCGCGAGCTGGCGCCCACGCTCGACTTCGGCCGCCGCCTGTCCGACCACGGCGTGGCGATGTGGATCCGGTTCGTCCTGGTGCCCGACCTCACGGACGCGTGGGACAACGTCGAGGCGGTGGCGGACTACGTCACGACCCTGGCGAGCGTCGCCCGGGTCGAGGTGCTGCCGTTCCACCAGATGGGACGCGACAAGTGGGACGAGCTCGGGATGCGGTACGAGCTCGCGGCGACGCGGCCGCCGACGCCGGAGCTCGTCGAGCGCGTGCGCGGGCAGTTCCGGGCCCGGGGGCTCGAGGTCCACTGAGGCGCTCCGTCGCGGGCACCGGAACACCCTTGTGACGAGCGTCACATGACACCTGACCTGGTCAATCACTAAACATGGGACCTTTGTCTCAAGTCGTCCCATGTCTGAAACCTAGGCTGAATGACGTCCCCAAGGAGGAGCGTCATGACGATCACCGAGATCCCCGCCGCCGCGACCGACGAGACGGCCTGGGACGGGTTCACCGCAGGCCCATGGACCGAGACGATCGACGTCCGGGACTTCATCCAGCGCAACTACACGCCGTACCTCGGGGACGCCTCGTTCCTCGCCGGCGCGACGGCGAAGACGCTGCGGACGTGGGACACCCTCGAGCGGCAGTACCTGTCCGTCGAGCGCGAGCGCCGCGTCTACGACGTCGACACGCACACCCCGGCGGACGTGGACGCGTTCCCCGCCGGCTACATCAGCGCGGACGACGACGTCGTCGTCGGCCTGCAGACCGACACGCCGCTCAAGCGGGCCATGATGCCCAACGGCGGCTGGCGCATGGTCGAGACGGCCCTCAAGGAGGCCGGCAAGGAGGTCGACCCCGAGGTCAAGCGGATCTTCACGCAGTTCCGCAAGACGCACAACGAGGCCGTCTTCGACATGTACACGCCGCGCATCCGCGCGGCCCGGTCGTCGCACATCATCACGGGCCTGCCGGACGCCTACGGCCGCGGCCGGATCATCGGCGACTACCGGCGCATCGCGCTCTACGGGGTGGACGCGCTCGTCGCCGCCAAGAACGCGGACAAGGACTCGGTCACCGACCAGCCCTTCAGCGAGCACTGGGCCCGGTACCGCGAGGAGCACGCCGAGCAGGTCAAGGCGCTCAAGAAGCTCAAGCGGCTCGGCGAGAGCTACGGCTTCGACCTGGGCCGCCCGGCGCGGACCTTCCAGGAGGCCGTGCAGTGGACCTACTTCGGCTACCTGGCGTCGGTGAAGAGCCAGGACGGCGCGGCCATGAGCATCGGCCGGCTGTCGGCGTTCTTCGACGTCTACGCCGAGCGTGACCTCGCCGCCGGCACGCTGACCGAGGACCTGGCGCAGGAGATCATCGACGCGCTCGTCATCAAGCTGCGCATCGTCCGGTTCCTGCGCACCATCGACTACGACCAGATCTTCTCGGGCGACCCGTACTGGGCGACGTGGAGCGACGCGGGCTTCGGCGACGACGGCCGGCCGCTCGTGACGAAGACCTCGTTCCGCCTGCTGCAGACCCTGCGCAACCTCGGTCCCGCCCCGGAGCCGAACATCACGATCTTCTGGGACGAGAAGCTGCCCGCGGGCTACAAGGAGTTCTGCGCCGCGATCTCGATCGAGACCTCGGCGATCCAGTACGAGGCCGACGAGCAGATCCGCTGCCACTGGGGCGACGACGCGGCGATCGCCTGCTGCGTGTCGCCGATGAAGGTCGGCAAGCAGATGCAGTTCTTCGGCGCGCGGGTCAACGCGGCCAAGTCGCTGCTCTACGCCATCAACGGCGGCCGCGACGAGGTGTCCGGCAAGCAGGTCGTGACCGGTCACGAGGGCATCACCGGCAGCGAGGCGCTCGACTTCGACGAGGTGTGGGCCAAGTACGACGAGATGCTGTCGTGGGTCACCGCCACGTACGTCGAGGCGCTCAACATCATCCACTACAGCCACGACAAGTACGCCTACGAGGCGATCGAGATGGCGCTGCACGACGACGAGATCGTGCGCACCATGGGCTGCGGCATCGCGGGCCTGTCGATCGTCGCGGACAGCCTGTCGGCCATCAAGTACGCCAAGGTCTACCCGGTGCGGGACGAGACCGGCCTGGTCGTCGACTACATCACCGAGGGCGACTTCCCGGTGTACGGCAACGACGACGACCGCGCCGACGAGCTGGCGCAGCTCGTGGTCCACACGGTGATGGACAAGATCCGGCACCTGCCGATGTACCGCGACGCGGTGCCGACGCAGTCGGTGCTGACCATCACGTCCAACGTGGTCTACGGCAAGGCCACCGGCGCGTTCCCGTCCGGCCACAAGGCCGGCACCCCGTTCGCGCCGGGCGCCAACCCCGAGAACGGCATGGACACGCACGGCATGGTCGCCTCGATGCTGTCGGTGGGCAAGCTCGACTACGCCGACGCGCTCGACGGCATCTCGCTGACCAACACCATCACGCCGTCGGGACTGGGCCGCACCAAGGACGAGCAGGTGACCAACCTCGTGGGCATCCTCGACGCCGGCATGGGCGAGGGGCTGTACCACGCGAACATCAACGTGCTCAGCCGCGAGACCCTGCAGGACGCGATCGACCACCCGGAGAAGTACCCGAACCTCACGGTGCGCGTCTCCGGCTACGCGGTGAACTTCGTCAAGCTCACCAAGGAGCAGCAGCTCGACGTGCTGAGCCGCACGTTCCACGAGTCGGCCTGACCCCGAAGCCCGGTCCGGCGCGCCCGGCGCAGGACCGTCGTCCCCGCGGTCGGTGAGTGTGACCACGGTGACAGCACCACGGCGGCCCCCCGGACTCACGTCCGGGGGGCCGCCGTGCGCCCGGGCTCAGCGCGGCAGGCCCGCCTCGCCGTCCGGGAGCAGCCGGCGGCCGAGCACGCGTTCGCTGTAGCCGGAGCGGTCGAGGTACGGCGTGATCCCGCCGAGGTGCCACGGCCAGCCCGCGCCCAGGAGCAGGCACCGGTCGATCTGCCGCGCGTCCGGGACCACGCGCTCGTCGAGCATGAGGCCGATCTCGGCGGTGAGCGCCGTGAGCACGGCGTCCCGCACGGCGGCCTCGTCGCGCGGCGCCGTGCCGGAGCCGAAAGCCCGCTGGATCGTGGGGTCGACGAGGCGGGGCAGGCCCGGGGCCGCGGCGGGGCGGACGAGGGGCGTGCCGTCGGCGACGAGCGCGGCCAGGCCGGGCGACGCGGGGAACCGGTCGCCGAGGTCCGCCCGCAGCGACGTCAGCACGTGGTGCCCCACCGCGGGCCCGACGAGGTCGAGCAGCTCGAACGGCGGCATGGGCAGGCCGAGCGGGTCGAGGGCGCGGTCGGCCACCACCACGGGCGTGCCGTCCTCCACGGCACCGAGCACCACGCCGAGCAGCAGCACGAGCAGGCGGTTGACCACGAAGCCCGGCCGGTCCCGCACGCCGACGGCCTTCTTGCCGAGCGCGGCCGCGACCTCGAAGGCCGTCGCGACCGCGGCGTCGCCGCTGCGCTCCGCGCGGACCACCTCGACCAGGGGCATGGCGGCGACCGGGTTGAAGAAGTGCAGGCCCACGACCCGCTCGGGGTGCGCCAGCCCCTCCGCCATCGCCGTGACGGAGAGGGCGGAGGTGTTGGTCGCCAGCACCGTCCCCGGCTCTACCACGGCCTCGAGCTCGGCGAACACCTGCCGCTTCACGGCCGGCACCTCGGTAACCGCCTCGACGACGAGGTCGCACCCGGCGAAGACGCCCACGTCGGTGGACCCCGTCACGGACGCGACGATGCGCTCGCCCTCCGTGGCGGGCAGCCGCCCGCCCTCGACCTGCCGGCGGACCGAGGCGCGCAGCGCCGCGAGCCCCGCGGCCACGCGTGCGTCGTCCACGTCGCGCAGCACCACGGGCACACGCAGCCGGCGCGCGACGAGCTGGGCGATCTGGGCCGCCATGAGCCCGGCGCCCACGACGCCCACGGCCGTGACGGCGCGGGCGAGGCCCGCGTCGGGCGCACCCGCCGGCCGCCGTGCGCCGGTGACGAGGCCGAACGCGTAGACGGCGCTGCGCGTCTCGTCGGTCATGACGAGGTCGGCGAGCGCCTCGTCCTCGGCGGCCGCCGCGGCCGGCGGTTCGGCCGGGCCCGCATCGACGGCCGCCGTCGGCTCGGCCGGGCCCGCCTCGGCGGGCTGCGCCGCCGGCCGCAGCGCCTCGAACAGGTCGAGCGCGCGGTACGGGGCCGGACGGGAGCGGTGGATCGTCGCGTCGAGCCGGGCCCGCGCCCGCGCCACGGCGTCCACCCACGTGGGCTCGTCGTCCGGCGGCCGCCGGGCCACGGCGACCTCGCCCGCCAGCACGCGCGCGGCCCACGCCGCCGACGCCTCGACGAAGCCCGCGGCGGGCAGCACGACGTCGGCCAGCCCGACGCGCGCGGCCTGCGCCGCCGTCAGGGTGCGGTGCGCCGCGGGCTGGGTGCAGACGAGGTCGATCGCGGCCTCGATGCCCACCAGTCGCGGCAGCCGGAACACGCCGCCCCACCCGGGGACCAGGCCGAGGGACGTCTCGGGCAGGCCGAGGGACGTGACGTCCTCGGCCACGGTGCGGTACCGGCACGCCAGCGCGAGCTCCAGGCCGCCGCCGAGGGCCGGGCCGCCGACGAAGGCGAAGGTGGGCACGGCCAGGTCGGCGAGCATGCCGTAGGCCGCGTGGCCGGCCCGCGCGAGCTCCAGGGCCTCGTCGCGCGAGGCGACCCGGGCGACGTGCACCAGGTCGGCGCCCGCGGCGAACATCCCCGGCCGCCCGGTGGCCGCGACCGC
>JAJYTJ010000264.1 GCA_021793115.1 Actinomycetes bacterium
CGGCGGCCGAGGGGGCTCAGGCCACGATCCCGCTCGTGGCGACGAAGGGCCGGGCGTCCTACCTGGGCGCCCGGTCGGCCGGGCACCTCGACCCCGGGGCGCGGTCGAGCGAGCTCATCCTGCGGGCGGCCGCGGCCGCCGCAGCCACGTGAGCGCCGGCGCCGCGCCGGCGGACGGTCCGGCGCCGGTCCCGGGGACCGTCGCGCCCGCGGCGATCCGGCGCAAGCGGCCCGCGACGATCGTGTTCGCCGAGACCCTGCTGCTGCTCGAGGCCTTCCTCGTGGTGTTCGCCACGCTCGTCGCGTACGGCCTGCGGGTGGGCCCCGCCGCCGCCGTGTGGGGCGTCGGGCTGGGCTCGGCCGCCGTGCTGGCGGTGCTGGCCGGCGTGCAGCGGCACCGCGGCGGCCGCGTGGCCGGGTGGTGCGCGCAGGCGGTCCTCCTCGCGGGCGGCCTCGCGGTGCCGATGATGGTCGTCATCGGCGGCGTCTTCGTCGTCCTCTGGGTCGCGATGCTGCGGCTCGCGTGGCGCATCGACCGGGAGCGGGCCGCGTTCGACGCCGCCCATCCCGACGCCGTCGAGCCGCCGTCCGCGCGCCGCCGGCGCTGACGGGGCGCCCACGCGGGGCCGATAGGGTGCAGCCCATGGCCGACCTGCAGCGTTCCCTGGTCCTCGTCAAGCCCGACGGCGTGCGGCGCGGGAACGTCGGCGAGGTGCTGCGGCGCATCGAGACCAAGGGCTACCGGCTCGTCGCGCTCGAGCTTCGGGTCGCCTCGCCGGCGCTGCTCGAGGAGCACTACGCCGAGCACGCGGGCAAGCCGTTCCTGGGCCCCCTCGTCGAGTTCATGTCGGCGGGCCCGCTGGTCGCGGCGGTCGTCGAGGGTCACGGCGTCATCGAGGGCTTCCGCTCGCTGGCGGGCGCGACGAACCCCACCGCGGCCGCCCCCGGCACCATCCGGGGCGACCTGGCGCGCGACTGGGGCACCGCGGCGATCGAGAACGTGGTGCACGGCTCCGACTCGCCGGAGTCGGCGGCGCGCGAGATCGCGCTCTGGTTCCCCGCGCTCTGACGCCCCCCGCGCCACCCGTCCGACGCCCACCTCCCCGGCCGCGCCCTCCCGCCCGCCTAGGCTGCCCCCGTGCACCTGAAGACCCTCACGCTGCGCGGCTTCAAGTCGTTCGCCTCGGCGACGACGCTGAGCCTCGAGCCGGGCGTCACGTGCGTCGTCGGGCCGAACGGCTCCGGCAAGTCCAACGTCGTCGACGCGCTGACGTGGGTCATGGGGGAGCAGGGCGCCAAGACCCTGCGCGGCGGCACCATGGAGGACGTCATCTTCGCCGGCACGTCGGCGCGCCCGCCGCTGGGCCGTGCCGAGGTGTCCCTGACGATCGACAACACCGACGGCCAGCTGCCGATCGAGTACACCGAGGTGACGATCTCGCGCACGTTGTTCCGCAACGGCGGGTCGGAGTACGCCATCAACGGCCGCACGTGCCGGCTGCTCGACATCCAGGAGCTCCTCTCCGACACCGGCATGGGCCGGCAGATGCACGTCGTGGTGGGCCAGGGCAAGCTCGACGAGGTGCTCCGCGCCACGCCGGAGGAGATGCGCGCCTTCATCGAGGAGGCGGCGGGCGTGCTCAAGCACCGCCGCCGCAAGGAGAAGGCGCTGCGCAAGCTGGACGCGATGGCGGCCAACCTCACGCGGCTGACCGACCTCACCGCGGAGATCCGCCGCCAGCTGGGGCCCCTGGGACGCCAGGCCGAGGTCGCGCGCAAGGCGGCGGTGGTGCAGGCCGACCTGCGCGACGCGCGGGCCCGGCTGCTGGCCGACGACCTGGCCCAGCTGCAGGCCCAGCTGGCGCAGGAGGTCGCTGACGAGACCGCGCTGCGCGCGCGGCACGACGAGGTCGAGGCCCAGCTCACCGCGACGCGCTCGACGCTGGCGACGCTCGAGCGCGAGGCCGCGGAGGCCGCGCCCCACGCCGCCGAGGCGGGCGAGCTCTGGTACCGCCTGTCGGCGCTGCGCGAGCGGCTGCGCGGCACGGCGTCGCTCGCCGCCGACCGTGCTCGGCTGCTGGGCGAGCCCGCGGCCGAGCGCGGCCCCGGCCAGGACGTCGACGAGCTGTTGGCGCAGGCGGAGCGCGTGCGCGCCGCGGAGGCCGAGCTGGTGGCGGAGGTCGAGGTCGCCCGCGCCGCGCTGGAGACGGCCGTCACCGTCCGGCAGGAGGCAGAGGAAGCCGCCCAGCGCGCGGAGCGCGACCTGGCGACGGCGTTGCGTGCCGCGGCCGACCGCCGTGAGGGCGTGGCGCGTCTCGCCGGTCAGGTGGGCGCCCGCCGCAGCCGGCTGGAGGCGACGGGCGAGGAGATCGGCCGGCTGCGCGCCGCACTGGCCGCCGCCGAGAACCGTGCGCACGAGGCGACGACGCGGTTCACCGAGCTCGAGACGCAGGTCACGGGCGCCGAGGAGGGCGAGGAGGGGCTGGACGCTGCGCACGAGACCGCGGCCGCCCGGCTCGAGGAGGCGCACGCGCGCGTCCAGGCGCTGTCCGACGAGCTCGGCGCCGCGGAGCGGGAACGGGGCGCGCTGGGCTCGCGCGCCGAGACCCTCGAGCTCAGCCTGTCGCGCAAGGACGGCGCGGGCGCCCTGCTCGCGGCCGACGCCGTGGCGGGCACCATCGGCTCGGTCGCCGCGCTGCTCCAGGTGGACCAGCGGGACGAGGAGGCGATCGTCGCGGCCCTCGGACCGCTCGCCGACGCGGTGGCGGTCGAGTCCGTCGAGGCGGCCGTCGACGCCATCCGGTACCTGCGCACGGAGGACGCCGGCCGGGCGACGCTGCTCGTGGGGACGTCGGAGGGGCAGGCGCACGCCGACCTGGGCGAGCTGCCGGCCGGGGCGCAGGCGGCGATCGACCTCGTGCAGGCGCCGTCGCGCGTGCGGCCGACCGTGCGGGCGCTGCTTGCCGGGGTCGTCGTGGTCGACGACCTGGCGGCCGCGCGCAGCGTCCTGGCCCACCGCCCGGACCTCGTCGTCGCCACGCGCGCGGGCGACCTGCTGTCGGCCCGCCGGGCCTCCGGCGGCTCGTCGGGCGCGCCGAGCGCGCTGCACCTGCAGGCGGCGCTCGACCAGGCGCGGTCGGGCGCTCAGGCGGCCACCGCGACGGCGGAGCGCCTGCGGTTCGAGCTCGTCGCGGCGCAGCAGGCGCGCGCCGACGCGCAGGCCGAGTACGACCGCACGCTCGACCGCCTCAACGAGTCGGACGCCGCGCTCGCCGCCGTCGCGGAGCAGCTGGCCAACCTGGGGCAGGTCGCCCGGTCCGCGCGTGCCGAGGCCGAGCGCGTCCAGGCCTCGCTCGACGCGGCGGCGCGGGCCCTGGCCGAGGACACGGACGCGTTGGCGGAGCTGACGCAGCGGCTGGCGGCCGTCGAGGAGGAGCCGGCGGAGTCCGAGGCGAGGATCGCCGCCGGCACGCAGGAGCGCGACGCCCTGATCGCCGCCGCGGCGCAGGCCCGCGCGCGCGAGACCGAGGCCCGCCTGACGCTGCGGACCGCCGAGGAGCGGGCCCGGGCCCTCGCGGGTCGCGCCGAGTCGCTCGAGCACGCCGCCCAGGCAGAGCGCGAGGCGCGCGAGCGCGTCGCCCGTCGCGAGCTGCTCCGGGCCCGGCAGGCGGCCACGGCGCGCGCGGTCGCGG
>JAJYTJ010000265.1 GCA_021793115.1 Actinomycetes bacterium
CGCAGGTCCACGGGCAGGCCCAGCGGCCGGTCCATGACGAGGAGGAACCCGAACCCGACGGTCACGGCCGAGACGCCGAGCGGGAGCATGAACGCGGCGTCGAGGCCGGCGACCAGGCGCCGCGCGACGGGCGCGTGCGGCCGCCGCGACACGACGAGCGCCACGAGCCCGCCGACGACCAGGGAGAGCACGGTCGCGTCGAGGGCCACCTGCAGCGACGTGACGGTGGCGTCCCACACGGTCACCGGCAGCGCGCCGGCCGGGTGGGACAGCGCCGCGTAGTTGTCGAGCCCCCAGCCCGCGGGGGTCCGCAGCGAGCGCACGACGAGGCCGACGAGCGGCAGCGCGAGGAACGCGACGGCGACGGCGGTGACGGCCGCGGCGGCGCGGTCGAGGCCGCGCAGGTCGTCGGCACCCCGCCGGCGGCGCGGCAGCAGGGCCGGCGCGTGGCTCGACGACACCGGCGCCGCGAGCTGCAGGGCGCGCTCGTTCCGGGCGCGCGCCCGGCCGGCGACGAGCAGCGCGGCGACCACCACCACGAGCTGCACGATGGACAGCACGGCGGCGGCACGCAGGTCGAGGAACTGCGTCGTCTGCACCCAGATCTCGGTCTCGACCGTGCCGAAGCGCATGCCGCCGAGCACGAGCACGGTGCCGAACGCCGTGGCGCAGAACAGGAAGGTCAGCGACGCCGCGCCGGCGATCGCGGGCGCCAGCGCCGGGAGCGTGACGGTGACCAGCGCCCGCCACGGCGAGGCGCCCAGCGCGCGGGCGGCCTGCTCGGCGCGCGGGTCCAGGCGCTCCCACAGCCCGCCCACGGTGCGCACGACGAGCCCGTAGTTGAAGAACACGAGCGCGGCCACGATCGCGGCGAAGGTCCCGTCGAGGTGCCACGACGCCAGCAGCCCACCGGGTGCGAGCAGCGACCGGAAGGCCACGCCGACGACGACCGTGGGCAGCACGAACGGCACGGTGACGAACGCCCGCAGGAACCCGCGGCCGACGAACCGGCACCGGTAGAGGAGGTAGGCGCCGGGCACGCCCAGCGCCACCGAGAGCACCGTGCCGAGCGACGCCTGCGCCAGGGTCAGCCACACGATCCGCCACGTGCGCGGCCGCGAGAACACCTCGGCGAACGCCGAGAGGTCGAGGCGCCCGTGGGTGACGAAGCCGCGCCCCACCATCGCCGCCACGGGCCACACGAAGAACACCGCGAGGAACGCCAGGGGCACCGCGGCGGCGGCGACCGCCACGAGCACGCCGGCGCGACGGCGCGGCGCCACCGCCCTCGCCGACCTCGGGGTCGCTCCCCGGAGCCTCGCCCTCCGGGACCGCGGAGCCCGCGGCCCCGCTCCCCGGCCGGCGCGACCCGGGCCGGTGCCGGGCGCGTCGTCGAACCGGTGGCCGCCCCGCGATGACGGGCCGGGGGCGGCCACCGGAGCCTGGGGCCCGGTCAGCCCAGCACCACGCTCGACCACTGCTGCAACCAGTCGGAGCGGTGCGCGGCGATGTCGGCCGCCGGGACGGAGATGGGCTTGGTGGCCAGGGGCGCCCACTGCGCCCAGTCGGACGGGACCGTGACGGCCGAGCTCACGGGGTACATGTACATGGAGCCGGGGATGTCCGCCTGGACCTCGTCGGACAGCAGGAAGTTGACGAACGCGGCCGCGCCGGCCGGGTTCTTCGCGCCCTTGATGACGCCCGCGTACTCCACCTGCCGGAAGCACGTGTCGAGGAGCGCCCCGGTCGTCGGCGCGCTGGCGCCCTTCGGGATGGTGTCGACCGGGGACGACGAGTACGACAGCACGATGGGGTACTGGCCGTTGCCGCCGCCCGCGGTGTAGTCGACGTTCCAGGCGTTCTCCCAGCCGTCGTCGACCTTGACACCGTTCGCCTTGAGAGCCTTCCAGTACGACTGCCACCCGTCCGTGCCGTACGTGCCGATGGTGGCCAGGAGGAACGCGAAGCCGGGCGAGGACGTCGTCGGGCTCTCGGTGACGAAGAGGTTCTTGTACTGCGGCTTGGTCAGGTCGGCGAGCGAGGCCGGCTCGGGCACGTGGTGCGCGGTGAACCACGCGTGGTCCACGTTGACGCACACGTCGCCCACGTCGATGGGGGTCAGCGCACCCGTGGTGTCGCCCGGCACCCGGTACGGCGCGCCGTCCTTGACCGCGGGCGCGGTCAGCGCGGGCGAGGGCGGAACGACGACCCCTTCGTCGAGCGCCCGCGACGCGAAGGTGTTGTCGATGCCGAACGTCACGTCGCCCACCGGCGCGTCCTTGGTGAGGACCAGCTGGTTGACGAGCGTCCCCGCGTCACCGGGCTGCACGATGCGCACCGTGTAGCCGGTCTTCTTGGTGAAGTCGTCCAGGATGCCCTTGCTCAGGGCGAACGAGTCGTGCGTCACCAGCGTGATCGACCCGCCCGGTGCACCAGCCGTGGCCGACCCGGTCGGGGTGGGCGCCGCGCCCACGGCCGAGCAGGCCGCCAGCACGGGCACGACGAGCGCTCCGAGCAGCGCCTTCCTCTTCATCGATGCGTCCTCCTTCTCGAAAGGAGGGCCCGTCGCGGGCAGACGTCTCCCGCGACGGGGAGATGATCTTCGACTCCCTACGCCGGTTCTGGCCGGATCAGGTTCGAGGGTCTGCGGCGGTCCGCACTCTCAGCGCCCGTGGCGGCGCTCCCCTGTCGTTCACGGGCGATCGTAGCCCCGCACGGCCAGCGCCGGCACGCTCCGGGCGCTAGCGTCGGCGCAGACCGACCACCGGAGGTAGCGATGCCCGAGAAGTCCTCGACCGTGCTGCGGATCGCCGGCGTCGGCGCCGGCCTGGCGGGTGGCTGGCTCGTCCACAAGCTCGTCGACGCGGCGTGGCGCGGCGCGGTGGGGCACCCCGCCCCGGGCCCGGACGACGAGGACGCGTCGCTCACCGAGATCGTCGTCGCGACCGCGCTCACCGGCGCGCTCGTGGCGCTCGTGCGGTTGCTGGCCCCGCGCGGCACGCACCGGGCCACGGCCCACCGACCCGTCTGACCGCCCCGGGCGCCCGGCTTCCTGCGCCAGGGCCCGCCTCGGCAACGCCGCACGGCGAGGCCTCGCGTCGGCGACGCGGCCGGCGGCACTACCCGTGGCCGTCCCGGCACCGCGGACCCGCGGAGGCCTCCCGGGTACCGTGGCCCGGTGAGCGCGCTCCAGGCCACCTGCGTCGTCCTCGTCGTCCTGGCGACCGTCGTCGGCGTGGCCGTCTTCGCCCGCGGCGTCTGGCGCATCACGGCGACCATCCGGGCCGGCCGCCCGCTCGCGGGCCGGTGGCGGCCGGTGGGTCCGCGGCTGGCCTCGCTGGTGCGCGAGGTCCTCGGGCACGAGAAGTTCCGCCACGACCCGCGCGTCCGCGTCGCCCACTGGGCCGTCATGGTGTCGTTCCCGGTGCTGCTCATCACGCTCGTGGACGGCTACGGCCAGCTGACGGACGCCCGCTGGACGGTGCCTGTGGTGGGCCACTGGCCGCCGGTCGACTGGGCGGTGGAGGCGGTCGCGTGGCTGTCGCTCGTCGGGATCGTCTGGCTCGTCGTGCGCCGCCAGCTGGTGCGGCCGCGGGCCGGGCACGACGAGCGGACCAACCGGGCCTCGCGCTTCTTCGGCTCGTCGCAGGCGCAGGCCTACGTGGTCGAGGCGACCG
>JAJYTJ010000266.1 GCA_021793115.1 Actinomycetes bacterium
CTTCACCCCGGATCTGGAGGTCGACTGGCGCTTCCCGTCCCACATCGACAATCCGTGGGGCGCAATAAGCGACTGCTACGCACTCAACGTCGACGCCGACACTGCTTGGACGTGCTACTACACCGACTTCCCCATCGTCCGCGTCCAAGAAGGGGCCCTCACCTGCTGGCACGGTGACGGCATCGCCGCGAAGGCGCTCATCACCGATGGCTCCCGCATCGCCCTGTACGGCGGATACGGCGCCGACCGCAACCGCCTGGTCACCGGAGAACTGACCGACGACCGAATGCGAAGCACCGCGCAGTACCGGCTCGTCCTCCCGGACGGGCGGGACCTCCCCCGCGGCGCGCGCGTCATCGGACGCGGCCCCCACCTGCACGTCCTCACGCCCACCACCTGGTACCGCCTCGACCTCCACGACCTGCCGCCCGCCCCATGACGCCCACGGACGAGAGCGCCACCGCACGATCAGCGGCCAGAGACACTGGCCGAGCCCATGCCCGCCGGTGTCACTACCAGCGACAAGCCGCCCAGCAATATGAAAATCACGACTTGGGGAGTGCTGGGCAGAGCTGACGGAGGTCCCCCTACAATCCAGGCGATGACCACCGCGCCGCGACGCCGTACCGAGCCGACCCGAAATCGCCCGGCCAAGGTGAGCCTCACCGCCGCGGGGTTCGGCGTCGCCGCCCTCCTCAACTTCGCCACCGGCATCGGCTGGCTCAACCCGCCCGCCTTCGTCGCGCTGGCCGTGCTGTGCGGCCTGATCGCCATCGTCGCCGGCCACATGGGACGCCGTCGCGGTCGCCGCCTGGACGGCGACGGGCGCGGCATGGCGCTGCTCGGCCTCATCCTGGGCTGGCTGCTCCTGCTGATCTGCATTCTGGCGACAGCCGTCTTCTTCGGCCTGCTCGCCGCCCTGGCCGTTCTCATCGACACGGTCGCCTGAGCAGAGGCCACAGACCGCCTACCGTTCCGCGGCAGCGCGAGGTATGGCTCCCCATTGCTCGCACATGTGGGGCGGGAGCGGGTAGGGCAGCAGACGACTGAGTGAGCGCTCGCCGTGCGGGAGTGCTCCTAACGAGATCAAGAGGTTCGGGGGGAAGCCATGGGTACCAGTGCGGTTCGGCACAGCGGGTCCATCGGCAGTGCGTCCGAGATGGGTCTGCCTCAAGAGCCGGACGTTGCGGTCGTCGGGTCCGGAGGCGCGGGGCTGATGGGGGCGCTCACCGCGGCCAAAGAGGGGGCGCGGGTTCTCGTGGTCGAGTCCCGCGAGCTGGTCGGGGGCGCCACCGGCATCTCGGCCGGCGCCGCCTGGATCCCCGACCACGGCTTCTCGACCGACGACCTGAAGGTGCACGACGACCTGGACCAGGCCCGGCGCTACATCTACGGCGAGGGACGCGACCAGATCCTCGACCGCGACATGGTGGAGAAGTTCCTGCAGACCGGCCCCCACGTCGCCCGGTTCATCGAGCAGCACACCTCGTTCGGCTGGATTCCGACGATCTGGCCGGACTACCGCTCCGACATCGAGGGCGCGTCCGTGGGCCGGTCCCTCTTCCCCGGCCCGTACTCCCCCGCGGGGCTGGGCGAGGCCGCGAAGTACGTGCGACCGGCGCTGACGACGGGCATGGCCAAGAACCCGCTCCCGTTCTGGCTGCTGGGCGGGATCGGCATCGACGACGTCTGGCTCGCCGGGCCGGCGCTGGTCGGGGCCCTGCTCGAAGCCTGCCTGCGCAACGGTGTGGACGTGCGGGTCGAGGCGCCCGCGACACGGCTGGTCATCGAAGGGTCGGAGGTGCGCGGGATCGTCGTCCAGGCCGGCGGCACCGACCACACGGTGCGTGCGACCAAGGGTGTGCTGCTGGCCAGCGGCGGCTTCGAGAGCTCGAACGAGCTCACCGAGACCTACCTCAACGCGCCCTTCGACGTGCAGGTCTCCCCCAAGGGCCACGACGGCATCGCCGTGCAACTGGCCAAGGAGGTCGGGGCCGACCTGACCGGCATGGAGGACGCCTGGTGGATGCCCGGCGTGCAGTTGCCCGGTGAGGAGCTGGAAGGCCGTCCGCTGAGCCGGGTCTTCCTCGGTGAGCGTGCCCTGCCGCACAGCATCATGGTCAACCGCTCGGGGAAGCGCTTCGCGAACGAGGCCCTCGCCTACGACCAGTTCGGTGCGATCATGCGCGAGGTCGACCCGGAGACGGGCACCATGCCGAACGACCCCGCATGGCTGATCTTCGACCACAACTACTGGAGGAAGTTCGGGATCTTCGGCGTCCCGCCCGGCGGGAAGGTGCCGGACTACCTCCACCGCGCCGACAGCCTCTCGGAGCTGGCGTCCAAGATCGGGGTGGACGAGGTGGGGCTGCTCCGCACCGTCGACCGGTTCAACCCCGAGGCGCGGCGGGCCCGCGATCCGGAGTTCGGCCGCGGCGACGCGCTGTTCGACCGCTATTTCGGCGCGTTCTACCCCAGGTTGGGCCGGTTCTCGCCGGACGCCCTGCTCCCCGGCCTCACCGCCAAGGCGCGCGCGAGGGTCGCGGCGGCGATCGGCCCGGTCGTGAGCAAGCTCGCCGGACGGGCGGCCAGGAAGAGCGACCCCGAGCGCATGCGCTCCCTCGTGGTCGGCCCCCTGGCCAGAATCATCCGACCGGTGCTGAAGAGCCCGAAGTCGAGCGTGCTCGGCCCGATCGACACCCCGCCGTACTACGCGCTCGAAGTCCACGCCAGCGCCCTGGGCACCGTCGGCGGCCCCCGCACGGACGCCAACGGCCGCGCCCTGGACACCGACGGCAACGTCATCCCGGGCCTGTTCGCCGCAGGCAACGCAGGCGGCGCACCCCTGAAGGGCTTCTACGGAGGCGCCGGAGGAACGATCTCCCTAGGCCTGGTGTTCGGCTACCTGGCCGGCCGCGAGGCAGCCCGAACCCCCACCCCCACACCGACCACAACCACCCACGACACCTGACCCCACCCCTGATGGTCAGGCGGCCCAAGCTTTGGAATCGCCGTCGTGGAGAGGGCCTGCCGGCGGCGTCACTCTGCTCCTGTGCCGTCTTGGCGTCCCGCATTGACCCGCGCGGCGTGCGGCAGCCCGTGCCTGGAGCGGCCCGGCTCGGCGCGTCGGACGACGGCTGCGGGCGCGTGCGGCGGGTGGCGGGGCTAGCTGTCCAAGATGTCCTTCATTCGACCGATTTCGGCCAATTGGGTGGATTGGACGTCGCGGGCCATCTGCTGGACGGTGACGTCCGTCCCCTTGTCCAGGACGTCCTTGACCATGGTGAGCGCGCCCTCGTGGTGCGTGATCATCAGGTTCAGGTAGAGGGCGTCGAAGGCGGGGCCGCGGGCGTTCCGCAGGCGTTCGAGCTGCTCCGGCGTGGCCATGCCCGGCATGGCGGCGTGGTGGGCGCCGTGGCGGCCGTGCGCCTTCAGGACGGCCTTCGGGTTGCGCTTCAGCCACGCCCGCATCGTCGCGATCTCGACCTTCTGCGCCGCGTCGATGCGGGAGGCCAGCGACCGCACCCTGGGGTCGGACGCGCGGTCCGGCGCGAGCGCCGACATCTCCAGCGCCTGCGCGTGGTGCGTGATCATCATCTGCATGAACCCGACCTCGGCGGCGGTCGGCTCGGCGGGCTCGCGGGGGCCCGCCACCTCGGTCCGGTTGGGCTCACCC
>JAJYTJ010000064.1 GCA_021793115.1 Actinomycetes bacterium
CGATGTCGAGGATCAGGCCGCCCTTGACGACCTCGATGACGGTGCCGGTGACGACGCCGTCCTCCTCCTTGATCTTCTCGATCGTGCCCCACGCGCGCTCGTACTGCGCCCGCTTCTTGGACAGGATCAGCCGACCCTCCTTGTCCTCCTTCTGGAGGACCAGGGCCTCGACCGCGTCGCCGACCTTGACGACCTCACCGGGGTCCACGTCGTGCTTGATGGACAGCTCGCGGGAGGGGATGACGCCCTCGGTCTTGTAGCCGATGTCGAGAAGGACCTCGTCGCGGTCGACCTTGACGATGGTGCCCTCGACGATGTCGCCATCGTTGAAGTACTTGATGGTCGCGTCGATCGCGGCCATGAGGTCCTCGGCGGTGCCGATGTCGTTCACGGCGACCTGCTGGGCGGCCGGCTTCGCGGGGGTGGAGATGCTCATGTAGGGAATGGCTCCGATGCGGACAGAAAGTAGTGCGGACATGGGGTTGGTTGTCGCGACGCCGCGATCCTGGGAGATTCCCACCGGCGGCCTGCGGACGGATCCGACCCACGACGAACGGGTCACCACAGACCGCAGGCAGGTGGGCGCGCGGCACCGCCGACAAGCCTACCCGGCGCGGGACGACGCGGCCAAACGGTGTCTCACGCGAGCTCGCGCGCCACCCGCAGCAGGTCCTGGGGCACGTACTGCACCTTCCCGGCGATCTCGGCGATGTCGACGAGCTCGACGCGGTCGCCCCGCACGGCGGTCATGACGTCGCTCCGCCCCTCGCTCAGCGCGTCGATGGCCGCCACCCCGAAGCGTGAGGCCAGGATGCGGTCCGACGCGGTGGGGCTGCCGCCACGCTGCACGTGTCCCAGCACCGTGACGCGGGTGTCAAACCCCGTACGGTCGGCGATCTCCGACTTGAGCCGCTCACCGATCGCGCCCGCGACGATCTCGCCGAACTGGCCGACCTCGGTCTGGTAGCTCATCGCGGTGCCCTCGGCCGGCACCGACCCCTCGGCCACGACGATGATCGAGAAGCTCGCGTGCGCGCGGTGGCGGTGCACGAGGAACTTCTCGATCCGCTCGATGTCGAACGGCTCCTCGGGCGCCAGGACGATCTCCGCGCCGCCCGCGATGCCGCTCGTCACGGCGATCCACCCGGCGTGCCGGCCCATGACCTCGACGATCATCACCCGGTTGTGGCTCTCGGCCGTCGTGTGGATGCGGTCGATCGCCTCCGTGGCGATGGTGACGGCGGTGTCGAAGCCGATGGACCGGTCGGTGCCCCACACGTCGTTGTCGATCGTCTTCGGGATGCCGATCACCCGCACACCCGCGCGGGCGATCTCGCTCGCGGCGCCCAGCGTGCCGTCGCCACCGATGCAGATGAGCGCCTCGATCCGCTCCTGCTCCAGCGTCGCGAGCACGGCCTCGACGCCGCCGGGGTTGCGGTGCGGGTGGAACCGGGACGTCCCGAGCAGCGTGCCCCCGGTCGCCAGCACGTTGCGCAGGTCGTCACGCACCAACGGGCGCACGTCGCCCTCGACGACGCCCTTCCAACCGTTGCGGAAGCCGACGATGGAGTGTCCGTGCGCGACCTCGCCACGCTTGACCACCGCCCGGATCGCGGCGTTCAACCCGGGGACGTCGCCGCCCCCCGTCAGCACTCCGACTCGCACGTCCGCACTCCTTCGTCTCGCAGGTGACCGGCGCCGGCTGCACGTCGTCGGGCGGACGCCGGGCTCAGGCTAGCCAGCGATCCGGGGCCCGGGGTGGGCACAAGGGCGCGGGACCCGGCACGTCCGTCTCACAGGGAGGTGCCACCCTCGCGCGGCAGGATGGGGCCATGCGTCGCAGAGCCACCCTCGCCGCCGTCGTGGTGTTCGGCGTCGCCTTCGGCTACGTCGAGGCCGCGGTCGTGTTCTACCTGCGCCGGCTGCTCGGGTACCACACCGACTACTCCGTGGTCGGCAAGCACGTCTACCTGAACCTGGGGTTCATCGCGTTCGTCACGCCCGACCGGCCGGTGCTGGGCTCCGACGCCGTCATGCGCGCCGAGACCGCGCGGGAGGCGGCGACCATCGTCATGCTCGCCGCGATCGGGTACCTCGCGGCCCGCTCCTTCGGCCGCCGCCTGGCGGCCTTCCTCGTCGCGTTCGCGGCGTGGGACCTCACGTACTACCTCTGGCTGCGCGTGCTCACGGGCTGGCCCGCACGGCTGACCAACCTCGACGTGTACTTCCTCATCCCCGTCACCTGGGTGGGGCCCGTCATCACGCCGCTCGTCATCAGCACCCTCATGCTCGTCGGCGGCTCCTGGTGGTACCTGCGCGGCCGGGAGCGGGCGACGTGAGCCTCACGGCCGGCCAGGACCCGGTGGCGTCCGCCGGCTACGAGGCGGTGCCCGACGAGGCCGGCGGTGCCGCGGCCCGCGCATGGTGGGACGCGCACGCGCAGGAGTACCTCGACGACCACGGCGCCTCGCTCGGCGCCGCCGACTTCGTCTGGGGCCCGGAGGGGCTGCAGGAGGAGGACGCCCGCCTGCTCGGCGACACGACGGGCCTGACCGTGCTCGAGGTCGGCGCGGGCGCCGCGCAGTGCAGCCGCTGGCTGACCGCCCGGGGCGTGCGGGTGGTCGCCACCGACGTCTCGGGCGGCATGCTCGCCGCCGGCGGCCGCCTGGACGCCGCGACCGGCATCACCACGCGGCGCGTCCAGGCCGACGCCCGGGCGCTGCCGTTCCCCGACCAGTGCTTCGACGTCGCGTTCACCGCGTTCGGCGCCCTGCCGTTCGTGCCGGACGCGGCACGCGTGCACGCCGAGGTCGCCCGCGTGCTACGCCCCGGCGGGCGCTGGGTGTTCGCCACCACCCACCCCCTGCGGTGGCCGTTCCCCGACGACCCCGGCGTGAGGGGCCTCACCGCGACCCGCTCGTACTTCGACCGCTCGCCGTACGTCGAGAAGGCGGCCGACGGGTCCGTGCTCTACGCCGAGTACCACCGCACGCTCGGTGACCTCGTCGGCGAGGTGACCGGGGCCGGTCTCGTCATCGACCGCTTCGTCGAGCCCGAGTGGCCGCCCGGGCGCGACGACGTCTACGCCGGCTGGGGTCCGGTGCGCGGTGCGATGCTGCCCGGCACGCTCGTCGTGGTGACGCACGTCCCCACGCAGGTCCCCACGAAGGTCCCCACGCAGGTCCCCACGCACGTCCCCGCGTAGGTCGCCCGGCGATCCGCCACGTCGATCCTCACCGGAGGTCACCACCGGGCGCCTCGCGCGAGCCGCGTCAGTGGCCGGCGGCGTGCCAGTCCGCGCCCGTCCCGACGGACACGTCGAGCGCCACCGACATGGGCCCGCCCGGGACGGCGTCGCCGGCCGCCCCCATCTGGGCGCGGACCAGGGCCTCGACCTCGTCGTGCTCCCCCGGCGCCACCTCGAGCACCAGCTCGTCGTGCACCTGCAGCAGCATGCGCGACGCGAGCCCCCGCCGGGTCAGCTCACGGTCGACCCCGATCATCGCCAGCTTGATGAGGTCGGCCGCACTCCCCTGGATCGGCGCGTTGAGCGCCATCCGCTCCGCGGCGTCGCGCCGGTTGCGGTTGTCCGAGAGCAGGTCCGGCAGGTACCGCCGGCGGCCGAGGATGGTCGCGGTGTACCCGGTGGCCCGCGCCTCCTCCACGACGCTCTTGAGGTAGCTGCGGACGCCGCCGAACCGCGCGAAGTACGCCTCCATGAGGCGGGACGCCTCGGACACGTCGATCGCCAGCTGCTGCGACAGGCCGAACGACGACAACCCGTAGGCCAGCCCGTAGCTCATCGCCTTGATCTTCGACCGCTGGTCGCCCGTCACCTGCGCCGGCGGGACCTCGAAGACGAGCGACGCGACGTACGAGTGCAGGTCCTCGCCGGATCGGAACGCCTCGATGAGCCCGGCGTCGCGCGACAGGTGCGCCATGATGCGCATCTCGATCTGCGAGTAGTCCGCGGTGAGCAGCGTCTCGTACCCCGGGCCGACGACGAACGCGCGGCGGATCTGCCGCCCGGCCTCGGTGCGGATCGGGATGTTCTGGAGGTTGGGCTCGGTCGACGACAGCCGCCCGGTGGCGGCGATGGTCTGCTGGAACGTCGTGTGGATCCGCCCGTCGCTCGGTGCCACCGAGCGCCGCAGCAGCTCCACCACCTGGCGCAGCCGGATGGCGTCGCGGTGAGCCAGCAGGTGCGCGAGGAACGGGTGCTCGGTGCGCACGTACAGGTCCTGGAGCGCGGCGGCGTCAGTGGTGTACCCCGTCTTGATCTTCTTGGTCCGCGGCATCGCCAGCTGGTCGAACAGCACCTCCTGCAGCTGCTTGGGCGAGCCGAGGTTCACCTCGCGGCCGATCACCGCGTACGCCTCGGCGGCCGCGCGCTGCACCTGGCCGTCGAACTCCTTCTCGAGCGTCGCCAGGTACCCGTCGTCCACGGCGATGCCCGTGCGCTCCATCCCCTGCAGCACCCGCTGCAGCGGCAGCTCCACGTCCGCGAGCAGGGCGGAGGCCCCCCGATCCGCCAGCTCGCCGCCCAGCACGTCCACCAGGTCCCGCACCGCCACGGCCCGCACCGCCGCGCGGCGGTCCTCGTCGACGCCGCCGAGCGCCAGGTCGAGAGCGCCCTGCGCGCCCTCCTCCTCCACGCCCAGCTCGCGCCGTAGGTAGCCGACCGCCAGGTCGCCGAGGTCGTACGCGCGCCGGTCCGGCTGGCACAGGTACGCGGCCACCTCGGTGTCGAACACCACGCCGTCCAGCTCCAGGCCGCGGCCGGCGAGCGCGTGCCACGTCGCCTTGGCGCCGTGGCACGCCTTCGGCGCGTCCGGGTCCGCCAGCCACGTCGCCAGCGCCGACTCGTCGGCGGGCGTGATCTCCGCCAGGTCGTAGACCACGGACCGGCCGCCCTCGGCCGCCAGCGCGATGCCCCACGCGTCCCCGGCGGCGGGAGTGCCGACGCCGCGGACGTCCACGCCGAGCAGCTGGCCGCGCAGGCCCGCCAACCAGCCCGCGAGGCCGCCCGGCGCCACCTCCTCGAGCGCGAGCGCGCCCGCCGAGGCCGCGACCTGGTCCGACGCCTCCTCGGGCAGCAGGGCGAACAGCCGGTCCCGCAGCGTGCGGAACTCGAGCTCGTCGAGGATCTCGTGCAGGGCCTGGCGGTCCCACGGCTGCACCGCCAACCCGTCGGTGTCGACCGGCAGCTCGAGGTCGCGCACCAGGGCGTTGAGCTCCCGATTCAGGCGCACCTGCTCGAGGTTGGCCCGCAACGACTCCCCCGCCTTGCCGGGGATCTCGTCCGCCGCGCCGAGTACGCCCTCGAGCCCGCCGTACTGCAGGATCCACTTCGCAGCGGTCTTGGGGCCAACGCCCGGCACGCCGGGGAGGTTGTCGCTCGTCTCCCCGACCAGCGCCGCCAGGTCGGGGTACCGCTCGGGCGGCACGCCGTACTTCGCCTCCACCGCCTCCGGCGTCATCCGGCTCATCTCGGAGACTCCCCGCACCGGGTACAGCACCGTCACGTGCGGCTCGATGAGCTGGAACGCGTCCCGGTCACCGGTGACGACGAACACGTCCATGTCCGCCTCGCGGGCGCGGGACACGAGCGTGGCCAGCACGTCGTCGGCCTCGAACCCGGGCTGGGTGAGCACCGGGACCCGCATGGTCTCCAGCAGGCGACGGATGACCTCCACCTGGCCGCGGAACGGTTCGGGCGTCTCCGAGCGCGTCGCCTTGTAGGCGCTGAAGCGCTCGGTGCGGAACGTGACGCGGCCCAGGTCGAACGCGATCGCCAGGTGCGTCGGCCGCTCGTCGCGCAGCAGGTTGGCCAGCATCGACGTGAAGCCGAACACCGCGTTGGTGGGCTCGCCCGACGACGTCGCGAAGTTCTCCACCGGCAGCGCGAAGAACGCCCGGTACGCCATCGAGTGGCCGTCGACGAGCAGCAGTCGTGGACGCTCGGACGGTGCGGTTGCTGGCTGCGTCGGGGTCACGGTGTCAACCTATCCGGCATGGCCGACACCCTCCCGTCCGCGGACGGCACCCTCATCGAGCGACTCGGCATCACGTTCGAGGAGATCAGCGCGCACCGCACGCGCGGCTCCATGCCCGTCGCCGGCAACACCCAGCCCCACGGCCTGCTCCACGGCGGGGCGACCGCCGCCCTCGCCGAGACGCTCGCCTCCTACGCGGCCAACGCGCACGCGCCGGACGGTCGGGTGGCCGTGGGCATCGAGCTCAACGCGACGCACCACCGCTCCGCGCGCGAGGGTTGGGTGCACGGTGTCGCCACCGCGGTGCACCTGGGCGGCAACCTCGCGAGCTACGAGATCGTCGTCGTGGACGACGACGGGCGCCGCGTCTG
This sequence comes from Actinomycetes bacterium, assembly GCA_021793115.1. The sequence continues at coordinate 6,368 of JAJYTJ010000064.1, forward strand.
CACCGCGCGGCTCACCTGCATGCTGATCGACGCTCGCGACTGACGCAACGCCTCCGCCGGCGCCGGCGCGGCGTCGACCTGGGCGACACGCGCCTGGCGGCGCCGCCGCGCGATGAGGTCCTCCAGGCGCTGGCGCGGCTGGCGGCCGGTCATGGCGCCCAGCAGGGCCGACGGGTCCTGCGCCAGCCGGCGCTGCAGCGCGCTCGTCGTGACCACGCGGTGGGCCGCGGCCGGCGCGAACCCGATCCGCGCGAGGAAGCGGTGCATGCCCCGCGCGCCGGGCAGCGGCGAGGCGTACACCTCGGTGGCGCCGACCTCGTCGGCCAGCGTCGCGGCCGCGACGAGCATCGCGTGCCCGAGGCCACGCCGCCGCGCCTCCGGTCGCACGTACAGCGCCTCCAGGTTGAGCGCGACGACGTCGGTGAACGGCCCGGGGCCCACCACGTGCGCCAGGAGCAGGCCCGCGATCTCGTCGTCCACCATGCCCACCAGGACCGTGCCGCCCGGCGAGGCCGAGAGCAGCACCAGCTGGTCCCTCAGTCGCTGGGGGTCGTCCGTGCAGAGCTGCGAGCCCACCTGGAGCTCGGAGCGGGCCTCGAGCGACAGCGCGACTAGGCCATCGAGATCCTCGGAGACGGCGGGGCGGGTGCAGACACCAGGACGCACGAAGGGAACCTCCTCGCAGGAACGGGCCGCTCGGAACGGCCCACCCTGCCCCCACCGGTGTGCCTGCGTCCGATCATGGACCATTGTCCGGTTCGCGGGCCAGTCCCAGGTTCCCGGCGTCATCCGGACGGGTGCCGGGCCTCAGCTCCCGGAGCCGCCGACCTGCTCGATGACGGCGTCCGCGACCTCGCGCATCGTCAGGCGGCGGTCCATGGACGTCTTCTGGATCCAGCGGAACGACTCGGGCTCGGTCAGCCCCATCTTCGTCATGAGCAGGCCCTTGGCCCGGTCCACGCGCTTGCGGGTCTCGAACCGCTCGGTGAGGTCGGCGACCTCGGCCTCGAGCGCACCGATCTGCGCGTAGCGCGAGATCGCGATCTCCACCGCGGGCAGCAGGTCCGCCGGGCTGAACGGCTTGACCACGTAGGCCATGGCGCCGGCGTCCCGCGCACGCGCGACGAGCTCCGCCTGCGAGAACGCGGTGAGCATGACGACGGCCGCCAGGTGCGCCTTGACGATCTGCTCCGCCGCCGAGATGCCGTCCAGCACCGGCATCTTGACGTCCATGACGACGACGTCGGGCTTGAGCTCGGTGGCCAGGGCCACGGCCTCCTCGCCGTTCCCCGCCTCACCGACGACCTCGAAGCCGGCCTCCCGCAGCGTCTCCACGACGTCCATGCGGATGAGTGCCTCGTCCTCGGCGACCACCGCGCGGCGCGCGGGCCGGGCGCCCGACGAGGGCTGGTCGGCCGCGGGGCGCACGGGCGTGGACAGGTCGAGGGCGGCGGGCTCCGCGGCGTCGTTGGTGCTCACGCGGACAAGAGTAATCGTCGCGGGCCGCCGGACGGCCGGAGTGGCCACCCGGCCTGCGCGGACGCGCCCGCCGCCACCACTATCCTGGGTGCGCGCGGCCCCGGTAGCCCAACGGCAGAGGCGTTCGGCTCAAACCCGATCCAGTGCGGGTTCGAATCCCGCCCGGGGCACCCATCTTCTCCGCGACGATGCCTCGTCGCGTCGCACAGGTTGTGCAATCGCTAGAAGGCAGACACCTCTGGAACAGGTGCCACGCTCCACGCATCCCAGGCGCATGGGCGCAGCCGCCGATAGAGGCCGTCCGCCGCCGCGACCATAACGGTGGTGGCGCCGGCGACGAAGGGCAGACGCGCTGGCCCGGCGCATGATGCTCGGTCCCTCCTGTCCTGCACTGAACCCCGTGAGCGGCCCCTACCGGGGCCCCTCACGTATGTCCCTCAGGAGGTCCGGGCCCGCTCGGTGCCGCCGCGCCGCCTGCTCGTGCAGCAGACCCACGACCGCTACACGACGCGCAGGTTCGCCCTACTTCGCGTCCCTGTACGCGCATCGCCCTCGACAGCGAACGTGACCAGCCCGAGCATGAGATCGCGAATGTCCTGTGCCCGCACATCGAGTGCCCGAGCGATCTCGACGAACCCCGTCCCCTGTGCACGCATGTCAGCCATCACTTGCGTCAGCAGGCTCGAGCTCTCGACGAGTAGGTCCGAGCCCGGCTCCCCGCGGCGGAAGCCCGCCATCGAAAGTTGCTTCGCGAGAGTGCCGTATGTCCACTCCGAGATGACTCCTAGACGGTGGGCCCGCAGATTGAGCGCCATGGCGCTGACCCGCCAGCGGCGCTTCAACACCAGCACGTCCTCAAGCATGAGGTTCCCACGAATGGAACCAACCACGTCGGCACGGGGCATCAAGAAAGCGCTCGCGAAGTCGTTAGCCGCTTGCTCCTTATCCTTGCCGGACGCGACGTGGAGCGACCCTCCGTGCATTACCAGGTGACCGAGCTCGTGCGCAAGATCGAAACGAAGCCGCTCGGCAGACTTGTGGATGTTCAGGAACATGACCGGCGTCGCGCCATGCCGGAACGAGAAGGCATCGATCGCTTGCAGCGGACCGCCCGCCGAGAATACTTTCGCCCCCTTGGACTCCAGCAGTTGGAGCAGGTTCTTGATCGGCGCGACGCCCAACCCCCATGCGCCACGCAATGCCTCAGCTGCCTGCTCAGGCGGCAACCAGTCATCCGAATCGAGCAGATCCTGCAATTCGGGCACGTTCGGCGCCGGCGCCCGGTACGTCGCCTCGATCCAGTCGGACAGTTCGATGGCCAGAGTCGAGAGACTGCGAGCCGTCGCCTCGTCCTTTTTTGCGAGCCGCGACGTCGCTCTGAAGTGAAATGCGTCCGACGGTGGAAGGGTCACCACGGGCCGGTAGAAGAATTCGACCGGGAAGTTCAGCGCTCGCGCAAACTCGCGAACGAGTTCCGTGCTGGGCGTCTTCTTCGTGTTCTCCGCCTGGGACACCCAGGGCGCGGTCGTCCCTGCTGCGGCAGCCAAGTCAGTCGCTGTCATTTGCCGAATGGAGCGAGCCATTTCCAGGCGCGCCGGGATGAAGGTGGTGCTCATAGAAATATCTCCGGGTTACCTCAGCGGCGCGCGACGGTAAAGCCGAAGCCCTCGTCCTCTTCGCCGTCCTCGTCGAACAGGAAAGCGCCAAGCGTGAGGTCGAACGGCGGGAAGATAATCCGCTCAGACCAGCTGTCGATGTGCTTACCCACCATCGTGCTGGGCCGCGAAAGTTCGAGATGCACCATGCCGTCGCGCTCGTTGTAGAGCAGGATCCAAAGGAACTTGACGTCGATCTCGCCGTCATCGATCGGCTGGCCGAAGAGTGTGCCCTGGCCGTTCTCCTCGACCCGGCGGGCGAACTCGGCGCCCTTCGGGTTCTTCGTGCTCGGAGTGCCCCAGGCCACGCCCGTGAACTCGTCGCCGCTGCTTGCGATTAGTCCAACGTGAAGGTCCGGCTGCGAAAAATAGGGCAGGTTCTGCGGATCCGAGCGCTTCCAGTCCAAGTGCAGCAGCATGAGCTGCTCGTGGATGACTTCGACAGTGCGATACCAGCGCGTCATGTTCGGCGCGGACTTCGGGGCGCCCTGCGAGAAGGTGCGACTATCTGCCGCGCCGACGGATACAGCACGTTCGAAGACCGCTGCCTGGAGACGCATCGGAGCCAAGAGCTCAGCGAGGTCGTCCCGGGTCTTCGGGGTGTGGATCGTCATCTGCGGTTCCTCTCAGGGGGGCCGACGCGGATCAGCCTACAGCACACAGTGAAAGAACCGGCACATCAAGTCAGGCCGGCATGTCGTGAGAGCCGAGTGCCGAGACGACGTCGGCGGAGCCCCTTGGAGCCCCCTCGGGTGGCGTGACGATCATCGCCTTCGCACACATCAAGTCCGTCCATCCGACAGGTAGGCGATGGCTGTCTTCCAGGCGCGTGCCGCTGCCTCCAGTGGGAGGAGGGCGGGGACAACGATGCGGGCCAGATCTCTAGGCGCACTGGTGCCCCGGCATCGGCTCTCCTAGCGCGGTCGTCGCGGGTCAACGCGGGCTCGCAAGGCGAAGCACTGCGGAAGTGGCGCGTGCGGACGAGCTGCACCGGCGAGACAGACGAGCACGACCCGACGGCCACCTGACTCCACCCAAACGGTCCGTGAGCCTTCGCTCCGCTTCCAGGGCAGGCGACGGTGGCCTGGCAGGGCGCCTCTTCCGCGAAGGTTTTCGGGGCGCGGACCAAGCGGTCGAGCGTCGCGGCCCGGGCCTCGTCCCCCACTGCACGTGCAAGCTGGTAGTCAGGTTTCCGGGCGGGCGCGTCGACCAGCCTCAGTCGATCACTGGCAGACCTACCGACCATTTGCCAGCGAGACCGCTCACGGCGTCCTGCCTGCACATGGCCGACCGGCCGCAGGCGGCCTTCCAGCGACTCGCCGAAGGAGTGCCTTCGCACGGGCCTCCGGCATCTGCTCAGACGGCGTCGTCCCCGCGCTCGTCGGTCCGCACGCGCACCAGCTCGTCGACTGTGAGCACCCAGATCTTGCCGTCGCCGATCTTGCCGGTGCGGGCGGCCGCGACGAGGGTGTCGAGGACGCTGTCCACCATGTCGTCGGTCACGACGACCTCGATCCGCACCTTGGGCACGAAGTCGATCTGGTACTCCGCACCGCGGTAGACCTCGGTGTGGCCGCCCTGCCGCCCGTAGCCCTGCGCGTCCGAGACCGTCAGGCCGCGCACCCCGATGGCGCCGAGGGCCTCCCGCACGTCGCCGACCTTGAACGGCTTGACGATCGCTGTCACGAGCTTCATCAGGAGGTCCTTCCCAGGCTGGAGGTGGCAGTGAACTCGTAGGCGCTCTCCGCGTGCTGGCTCGCATCCAGGCCGTCATGCTCGTCCTCCGGCGTCACCCGAAGCCCGATCGTGGCCCGCAGCGCCCACGCGATCACGTACGACGCGACGAAGGCGAACCCGGAGGCGACGGCGACGCCGAGCAGCTGGCGCCCGAGCTGGGTCAGGCCGCCGCCGAGGAGCAGCCCCTGGTGCGTGACGGCGGGGTTCACCGCGGTCGCGGCGAGGAGGCCGACGCCGAGCGTGCCGATGACGCCGCCGACGTAGTGCACCGCCACCACGTCCAGCGAGTCGTCGTAGCGGAAGCGGAACTTCAGCCGGATGGCGAACAGGCACACCACGCCGGCCACCGCACCGAGCGCGATCGCCGGGACGGGGGCGACGAAGCCGGCCGCCGGCGTGATGGCGACGAGGCCCGCCACCGCGCCCGTGACGCCGCCGAGCGTCGTCGCCTTCCCGGTCAGCCGCTTCTCGAGCACGAGCCAGCCGATCATGCCGCCCACACCGGACAGGTGGGTGGCGAGCGCCGCGCTCGCCGCGAGGTTGCCCGCGGTCAGGGCCGACCCGGCGTTGAACCCGATCCAGCCGACCCAGAGCAGCCCGGCGCCGAGCAGGGTCAGCGGCACGTTGTGCGGCGCCATCATCTCCCGCGGCCACCCTCGTCGTGGGCCCAGGACGAGGGCGAGCGCGAGGGCGGAGGCGCCCGAGGCGATCTCCACGACCGTCCCGCCCGCGAAGTCCAGCAGCCCGAGCCGGTGGAGCCAGCCGTGGGGGGACCAGACCCAGTGCGCGATGGGCGCGTAGACGACGACCGACCAGATCGCGATGAACGACACGAAGGCCCCGAACCGCATCCGGTCCGCGGAGGCCCCGCTGATGAGCGCGGCCGTGAGGATCGCGAACATGAGCTGGAACGCCACGAACGCGAGCGGCGGCACGGTGAGCGGGAGCCCGGGCACGGCGATCTCGGCGTGCGTCAGGCCGGCGAGGTGCAGCCCGCCGACGAGCCCGCCGCCGGCGTCGGCGTCGAACGCCAGCGAGTAGCCCACGACGACCCACGTGACCGAGACGACCGCGATCGTCGTGAAGCTCTGCATGATCATCGCGAGCGCGTGCTTGGACCGGACCATGCCGGCGTAGAAGAACGCCAGCCCGGGGGTCATCAGCAGGACGAGCGCGGTGCACACGATGATCCAGGCCGTGTCTCCGGCGTCGATCGGTGCGGCGGGGGTCAGCAGGTGCATGTCGCCATCTCTCTCGCGTGGCTGCCGACCGGTCCGCCTCGGCGGCTGCGCCGCGCGCGAGAGTACTGGGTTGTGGCCGCCGAGCACGCCCGCGTCCGCGGCACATGCCGGGCGGGGCGCGCGCCAGGCGGGCGGACGCCGGCTTGGGGGCCCCGACTACCCGAGCCGGGTTCCTCGATAGCCCCGACCCACGCGTGGGCCAATTGCGCCGAATTGGCCCGGACTGCCGGCCCGGGTGCTGCCTAGCGTGGCGCCTGCACGCACGCCACACGAAGGAGTGACCATGGCGAAGGTCGCACTGCTGGGCACCCTCGACACCAAGGGCGTCGAGTACACCTGGCTCTCGGAGAGGCTGACCGAGCACGGCGTGGAGGTCCTGCCGATCGACGTCGGCTCGTTCTCCCGCTCCCCCCTCGCCGCCGTGACCTCCGACGAGGTCATCGCCGCGGCCGGGCAGGACGCCGCCGCGCTGCGGGAACGGCGCGACCGCGGCGAGATGATGACCGTGATGGGCGCCGGCGCGGCCGTGGTCGTCAAGCGCCTCGCGGCCGAGGGAACGATCCACGGCCTGCTGAGCATCGGCGGCTCGGGCGGCTCGTCGGTGGCCGCCCCGGCCATGCAGGCGCTGCCGATCGGCTTCCCCAAGCTGCTCGTCTCGACCATGGCGAGCGGGGACGTCAAGCCGTACGTCGGCGAGGTGGACGCCACGCTCATGTACTCGGTGACCGACGTCGCCGGCATCAACCGGATCTCGCAGCTGGTGCTCGGCAACGCCGCCGCCGCGATCGCCGGCATGGCCAAGGCCTACGAGGCGCGCCTCGGGGCGCCGGAGGCCGACCACAGCCCGGTCGTCGGCATGACGATGTTCGGGGTCACCACCCCGGCGTGCACCGTGGCCCGCGAGCGGCTCACCGAGCTCGGGTACGAGGTGCTGGTGTTCCACGCGACGGGGACCGGCGGCCGTGCCATGGAGAAGCTCGTCGAGTCCGGGCTCCTGGCCGGGGTGTGCGACCTGACGACGACCGAGCTGTGCGACGACCTGGTGGGCGGCGTCCTCAGCGCCGGCCCGGACCGGCTCGAGATGGCCGGCCGGCTCGGCGTGCCGCAGGTGGTCTCCGTCGGCGCGCTCGACATGGTCAACTTCGGGCCGAAGGAGACGGTGCCGCCTCAGTTCAGCGGACGCAACCTCTTCGTCCACAACCCGACAGTCACGCTCATGCGCACGACGAGGGACGAGATGGCCGAGCTGGGCCGGCGCATCGCCCGCAAGCTCGCGGCGGCGACCGGGCCGACCGAGCTGTTCCTGCCCCTCAAGGGTGTCAGCGCCATCGACGTCGACGGCGGCCCGTTCCGGGACGCGGAGGCGGACGCCGCGCTGTTCGACGAGCTGCGCCGGGGCCTGGCCGGCAGCGACGTCGAGATCCACGAACTCGACGTGGACATCAACGACCCGACGTTCGGGATCGCCATGGCCGACGCGCTGCACCGACAGCTCGTCGCCCGCACCTAGCCGAAGGAGAGACATGCCAGAGACACGCACTCAGATCCTCGATCGGTTCCGCGCCCAGGTGGCGGCCGGCACACCGATCGTCGGCGGCGGCGCGGGGACCGGGATCACCGCGAAGTCGGCCGAGGCGGGCGGCATCGACCTGCTCGTCATCTACAACTCGGGGCGCTTCCGCATGGCGGGGCGCGGCTCGTTGTCCGGCCTGCTGGCGTACGGCGACGCGAACGAGATCGTCATGGACATGGCGCGCGAGGTGCTCCCGGTGGTCAAGCGGACGCCGGTGCTCGCGGGCGTCAACGGCACCGACCCGTTCCGCGTGATGCCGTACTTCCTCAAGCAGGTCAAGGAGATCGGGTTCGCCGGGGTCCAGAACTTCCCCACCGTCGGGCTCATCGACGGCGTCTTCCGGGCCAACCTGGAGGAGACGGGCATGGGCTTCGGCCCGGAGATCGACATGATCCGCACGGCCCACGAGATGGACCTGCTGACCACCCCGTACGCGTTCGACGTGGACCAGGCCAAAGACCTGGCACGCGCCGGAGCCGACATCCTGGTCCCGCACATGGGCCTGACCACGTCCGGCACCATCGGCGCCCAGACCGCGCTGACGCTGGAGCAGGCGGCCGCCAAGGTCCAGGAGCTCGCCGACGCCGCCAAGAGCGTCAACCCCGACATCCTGTGCCTGTGCCACGGCGGCCCCATCGCCAACCCGCCGGACGCGCAGTACATCCTCGACCACACCGACGGCATCGTCGGCTTCTACGGTGCCTCCTCCATCGAGCGGTTCCCCGCCGAGGTGGGCATCCGCAAGCAGACCGAGGAGTTCAAGGCGATCCACTTCCGCTCCACCGCGGCGGGGTGACCCCATGTCGGTGTCCAGCACCCAGGGCCGGCTCCCCACCGAGGTCTTCGACTGGGGCTCGATCAAGTGGGGGGTGACCCCCGAGCTGTTCCCCGGCTCGCCCGTCACCGTCGGCGAGGTGGTCATCGAGCCGACGAAGGGGCACGACCGGCACACCCACCCCGAGTCCGACGAGGTGCTGGTCGTCCTCGACGGCGAGGGCCGGCAGACCGTCGGCGACTCCGGCCCGTTCGCGGTCGTGGCCGGGGACAGCATCGTCATCCCGAAGGGAACGCCGCACTCGACCTTCAACACCGGGTGGCGGCAGCTGCGCATCCTGGCCATCTACTGCCCCGGTGGGGCCGAGGTGGCGCTGCGCGACGCGCCCGACTACGCCCAGCTCCCGCCCGGGCGGCCGCCCGTCTGGGTGCGCGGCTGAGGCCCCGCAGGCCCCCGACGCGGTGGGCCGGCCGGCACGACGAGCGGCCGGCCCACCAGCGCCCGCGCTCGCGCCTGCCCGTGCGCCCGCGCTCGCGCTCGCGCTCGCGCTCGCACGACGAACAGTGAATCGCGTCCCGACATTCGCACGGAAAGGCTCACACAATGTCGTCTGAGACCGCCACCACCGAAGGACCGGACATCCGCATCAAAGAAACGATCCCGCTGTGGATCGCCGTGGGCATCACCGTCGCGGTCTCCGTCCCGTTCACGCTCTGGCTGAGCCACTGGAATCTCGCCGTGTGGTGCTCGTTCATCGTCTGGGCCGAGTATTTCGCTCTGGGCGCGAAGCCTGCCGCGGCCAAGACAATCATCCCGGCGTTCGCGACCTCCGCGATCGGCACCGCGGCGTTGCTCGCCATCATCGCCACGCTGAGCTCCTGGCCGAAGCTCGTCACCGCCGGCGACCTCGCCGTCATCGTCGTACTCGGGGTCGGCTGCGGCTTCCTCGTCTACCTCATGAAGTTCTGGAAGGTGCTGCAGGCGGGCTCGCTCCCGTTCTTCAACGGGATCTCGATGGTGCTCGCCGTCTACTTCACGACGAGCTTCCCCCACGTCACCGACCAGGCGTCGCTGGCGGCGCTCTGGGCCGGGGTGTGGACCGTGGTGCTCGGCGTCTTCGGGGTGCTGCTGGGCATGTTCAACGTGTGGCTGACGTTCCCGAAGAAGGTCCAGCCCTAGCCCTCGGCTGTCAGCGCCGTCCCTCGCGACCGCGCGCGACCGTCTCGAGCGCACGGTTCAACAGGGTCGTCTCGTGCCACACCGGCAGGCGGAGCATGGTGCGCTGACCGCCGTAGGCGGAGAAGTTCGGGCCCGCGGCGAGCTTGACCCTCGCTCGTCGTGCGAGCTCCGAGATCGCCAGCGCGTCGGCGTGGGTGTCGATCCACAGACCTGAGCCGCCCGCGATGGGGCTCCACGTCCACTCCGGGAAGTAGGCGGAGACGGCCGACTCGGCCGCCTGGAGGCGTTCGGTCAGGAGGTCCCGGCGCTGCCTCCTGGCCTCCTCGGAGCGTGCGAGCAGGCGCACGCCCCACAGCTGGGACGGGACGGCCGAGGCGAGGTCCCTCGACTTGCGGAGCTCCAGCAACGACCGGACCCGCGTCTCGGTCGTCCGCACCCACCCGAGGCGGAGGCCGCCCCAGAAGAGCTTGGACAGCGTGCCGACGGTGATGAGCAGCTCGGGATCCACCAGGCCGGCAAGGCTGTGCGCGGGCGAGCCGCTCACCGTGACCTCGTACGAGCTGCAGTCCTCGATCGTCACCAGGCCCGCGGCGTTGATGACGTCGGCGAGGGCTCGACGATCGGCCGGCCTCATCGTCTGGCCAGTCGGGTTGTGGATGCTGGTCTGGCAGTACAGCGCCACCGGCTTGCGGTGGATGGCCTGCGCGACGAGCCCGACGTCGATCCCGCCGTGCACCATCGGGATGCCCTCGACGCGCGCCTCCCACGCCTGCGCCGCCTCGAGCGCCCCACGGTACGTCGGCTCCTCGACGAGCATGAGGTCGCCCGGCTCGGTCGCCAGGCGCAGGGCGAGGTCTAGCGACTGCTGGGCTCCCGTCGTGACGAGGACCTCGGCCGCCACCGTCGGCATGCCGTCGGCCGACAGGTGGTCGGCGATCGCCTGTCGGAGCGCGGGCAGACCGGCCGGGAAGTAACCGTCCGTACCGAGGTACAGCTCGAGGTCGCTCGCGATCGGGGCGGCGAGCACGTCGCGCGTCACGCCGGAGGCGGGCAGCGCGCCGCTCGAGAGGTCGATGACGTCAACCGGGGTGTCCGTGAACGACAGGAACCGGCCCTGGCCCACCCGCGCGGCATGCTCCACTCCGAGCCTGATGCGCGCACCGGAGCCGCGCCGCGCCTCAAGGTAGCCGCGCTCCTCGAGGATCTGCGCGGCCAGCGTCACGGTGCCCCGGCTCACACCCAGGGCGGTCGACAGGTCGCGCTGCGGCGGGAGCTCGTCGCCCGGAGACAGGAGTCCCGCATCGACGAGGTCGATCACCGCGTCGGCGAGCGAGTCCGCGAGCCGGCGGCTGAGCGCCGACCAGTCACCCAGCAGCCGCGTGAGCTGCCCGGTGTCCATCCTCGTCGATGCCACCGCCCGATTCTAGCCTCGATTGCGATGACAATCCTGGTATCGAAGGGCGTGAGACCATCGATATTCGGCCGCCGAGGAATGCCCATCACCGCGATGGCGCCCGCTCTGACGGCATTCTGAATGGGGTCGTGCCGAGATTCTCGGTGCCGCATTTCGCGCCCTCGTCGTCGGCCCGGAAACGGCGCGCCGCTCCCCGAGCGCCGCGCGCGGCCGACGTCAGTACTCGTGCTTGATGACGAAGAAAGAGCCGCGGATGGTCCCGGCCAGCTTCGAACGCTGGCGCGCGAACTTGAAGCCGGCCGCCTGGAGCTCGGCGGGGACCTCCATGCCGTCGGAGAGCTTGAAGCCGACGGCGCGCTTGCCGCCCGGCTCCAGCGTGTAGAGGACGTTGAGCCCCAGCCCGTCCTGGTAGAAGACGTAGGTCCAGCGCACCCCCTCGACCACGAACTCACTTACCTCGAGCGGCGTGGCGCTGAGCGTCAGGCCGCGCTCCTCGGCGAGGATCCGCGCGACGTATCCGAGCTGGGACGGAGCCTGCGACGCGGGGACCACGACGAAGTCGTGGTCGTACTTGTTCTTGAAGTAGCGCGCCTCATTCGCCCGGAGCCCCGCGAGCTGCGCGGCCACCGGTGAGCACTCCAGCCCCTCCGTCGAAACTGTCACGAAGTCGACCCCTGGCATGCCGTTCCCTTCCTCGAGCCCCGCGCCGTGCAGCTCAACTCTACGGATCGCGCTGTGGCAGCCGCACTCGCGCCCCGGCCCACCCGGTGGAAGCCGCCGTCACGGGACCGAAGTCTTAGGACGTCGTTCCCAGACCGCCTAGCGTCGACACCATCACCTCGTGGCATCGTGGCCACGGCGTGGGCCAGCGCGTCGGCAAGGAGGCCGTGCATGAAGGTCAAGGCGTACCACTCCGCCCACCCTGCGGACCTGCAGGTGTACCACGACGACGATGAGTGCGCCGCCGGCCGCGACATCCCGTGGTGGAACAAGCGGCCCGGCACCGACGACCGCCCGCGCTGCCAGCACTGCATCGAGATCGAGGCCCACCGCCCGGCCTACTCCGGCTGAGACGACGAAGGGGCGGGACCCGTCGGTCCCGCCCCTTCTCGCCGACGTTCAGCGCGTCAGCGCAGCTTCTCCGGGATCTCGCCGCCGATGCGGTGCACCACCACGGAGTTCGTCGTCCCCGCGATGCCGATCGGCGTGCCGGCCACGACGACGACCTGGTCGCCGACCTCGCCGAGCCCGTTCGCCCGCAGCGTCTGGTCCACCTGGTACACCATGACGTCCGTGCTCTCCACCTGGGGCACCAGGTACGTCTGCACACCCCACGACAGCGCCAGCTGGTTGCGCACCGAGTCCAGCGGGGTGAAGGCCAGCAGCGGGATGGCCGACCGCAGACGCGACATCCGGCGCGCCGAGTCGCCCGACTGGGTGAACGTCACCAGGTACTTCACCCCGAGGAGGGCGCCCACCTCGGAGGCGGCCCGCGTGATGGCGCCGCCCCGCGTGTGCGGGATCGACCCGAGCGGAGCGATCCGCTCGGCGCCCATCTCCTCGGTCGACTCGATGATCCGCGCCATCGTGCGCACGGCCTCGATCGGGTAGTCGCCGACGCTCGTCTCGCCGGAGAGCATCACGGCGTCCGCGCCGTCGAGCACGGCGTTGGCGCAGTCCGAGGCCTCGGCCCGAGTCGGCCGCGGGCTCGTGATCATCGACTCGAGCACCTGCGTGGCGACGATGACCGGCTTGGCGTTCTGGCGGGCGAGCTCGACGGCGCGCTTCTGCACCATCGGCACCTGCTCCAGCGGCAGCTCGACGCCCAGGTCGCCGCGGGCGACCATGATGCCGTCGAACGTGTGCACGATCTCGGCCAGGTTGTCGACGGCCTGCGGCTTCTCGATCTTGGCGATGACCGGGACGATCCGGCCCTCTTCCTCCATGATCCGGCGGACGTCGTCGTAGTCGGCGGCGTTGCGGACGAAGGACAGGGCGATGAAGTCGGCGCCGAGCCTGATGCCCCAGCGCAGGTCCTCCTCGTCCTTCTCCGACAGCGCGGGCACGGAGACCGCCACGCCGGGCAGGTTGAGGCCCTTGTTGTTCGAGACCGGGCCCGGCACCTCGACGCGGGTGACCACGCGGGGACCGTCGACCTCGACGACGCGCACGAGCACCTTGCCGTCATCGATGAGGATCGGGTCGCCGGGGTGGACGTCGCCGGGCAGGCCCTTGAAGGTCGTCGAGACGAGCTCCTTGGTGCCCTCGACGTCCTCGGTGGTGATGGTGAACGTGTCACCGACCTCGAGGAAGTGCTTGCCCTCGACGAAGCGGCCGAGCCGGATCTTCGGGCCCTGGAGGTCCACGAGCACGGCGACGTTGCGGCCGGAGGCCTTGGCGGCGGCCCGCACGCGGCGGTAGACCTCCGCGTGGGCCTCGGCCTCGCCGTGGCTG
>JAJYTJ010000267.1 GCA_021793115.1 Actinomycetes bacterium
TCGCGCTTGAAGAGCTCCTTCGCCTTGATGGCGTTGTTGAGGAACCCGATGAGCGGCGTGTTGAGCGACTCGTAGAGGTTCTCGACGCCGAGGTAGTCCTCGACGCGCGCGATGCCCGGCTCCAGCACGCCGATGGTGCGCTTCTTCTCGTCGACCTCGTAGTCCCGCTCCGGCTCGAGCCGCTGGGCGACCTTGGCGAACTCGGTGTACCAGCGGTTCGCGTCGCCCGACGCCGGGCCGGAGATGATGAGCGGCGTGCGGGCCTCGTCGATGAGGATCGAGTCGACCTCGTCGACGATCGCGAAGTGGTGGCCGCGCTGCACCAGCTCGTCGACGGTCCACGCCATGTTGTCGCGCAGGTAGTCGAAGCCGAACTCGTTGTTGGTGCCGTACGTGATGTCGGCGGCGTACTGGACACGCCGCTCGGCGGGCGTCATCTCGCCCAGGATGCAGCCGGTGGTCAGCCCCAGGAACCGGAACACACGGCCCATGAGCTCGCTCTGGTAGCTGGCGAGGTAGTCGTTGACCGTGACGACGTGGACGCCCTTACCGGTCAGCGCGTTGAGGTAGGCCGGCAGCGTCGCCACGAGCGTCTTGCCCTCGCCGGTCTTCATCTCGGCGATGTTCCCCAGGTGCAGGGCGGCGCCGCCCATGAGCTGCACGTCGAAGTGGCGCTGACCCAGCGTGCGCCGCGAGGCCTCGCGGACCGCCGCAAACGCCTCCGGCAGCAGGTCGTCGAGCTTCTCGCCGTCCGCCAGGCGCGCCTTGAAGCGGTCCGTCTCCTCGCGCAGCTCGGCGTCGGTGAGCGGCTCGAACGCGTCCTCGAGCTCGTTGACCTGCGCCGCGAGGCCGGCCAGCTTCTTGAGGATCCGGCCCTCACCGAGCCGCAGAACCTTCTCGACGACGGACGCCACGCGCGACTCCCGACTGCTCGCACCCCGCACGAGGCGGTGACTGGCCCGGCCACCCGGCCGAGCCCCGCCATCCTAGGCGAGGCGGCTGCTCGCGGGGTGGGCGCGGCGTGGAGGTCCGGCGGCCTCAGCGTGCGAGCGCGGTGCTCAGCGACCCGACGAGGTCGCCGCGGGCGGTGCCGTCGCGGTCGGCCGCGACGACGTCCCCCAGCCCGAGCCAGCCGGCCGCGACCCGCAGCTCGGCCGCCAGCTGCTCCGGCACGCCGTCGACCTGCCCGCCCACGGACCCGTCGACCGCGTGCGCGGCCGCCACGCGCAGCACGCCGTCCCGCCGGTCGGCCTTGAGATCGACGAGCGCGACCACGCGGTCGCCCAGCAGGAACGGCAGCACGTAGTACCCCCACACGCGCCGGGCCGCGGGCGTGTAGATCTCGATGCGGTACCGCAGGCCGAAGAGCGCCTCGACCCGGGTGCGCTCCCCGACGAGCGGGTCGAACGGCGACAGGAGCGTGCGGGCGGTGGCCCGCCGGGGCACGGTGGCGCCGGTGTGCCGCCAGGCCCTGCCCCAGCCGTCGACCACCACCGGCTCGACCACCCCCTCCTCCGCGAGCTCGGCCAGGGCGCGCGCCGCCGGCGCCTGCCGCAGACGGAAGTAGTCGGACACGCAACGCACCGTGCCGACGCCCAGCGCGGCGATCGACGTGGCGACGAGCTCGCGCACGGCGTCCGGCTCGTCGGGCTCCGGGCGGTCGAGGACGCGGCGCGGGACCACGCGCTCGACGAGGTCGTAGCGCCGCTCGAACGCGCCGTTGCGCCCGGCCGAGGCGGCCTGCCCCGTGAAGAAGAGGTACTCGAGCACGCGCTTGGACACGCTCCAGTTCCAGCCCCACACCTCCCCCTGCTGCCGCGGGTGCTCGTGGCCGAGCCGCGCGTGGACCTGCTGCGCGGTGAGGGGGCCCGCCTCGCGCAGCAGGGCCCGCACGTCCTCCACCACGGGCGCGTGCTGCAGCGGTACGTCGCGGACCATGCCCCACGCGTCGCGCAGGTAGCGCGCCCGGCGCCAGCCGAGCAGCCGGTAGGTCTCCGGCGGCACGAACGACGCCATGTGGGCCCACGCCTCGACGAGGCGTCGCGGCGCGACGCCGGCCGCGCTGTCGACGAGCGCCGGGGCGAACGGGCCGAGCCGCGCGTACAGGGGCATGAGGTGGGCGCGCGCGAAGACGTTGACCGAGTCGATCTGCACCACGCCGAGCCGGTCGACGACGGCGCCCACGCGCCGCGCCGTGACGGGTCCGTCGGGCCGGCCGTGGTCCAGCCCGGCGGCGCGCAACGCGGTGCGGCGGGCCTGCGCGAGCGTCAGGTGGGGGACGGCACGCGCGGCCGACGGCCGGGCGGCGTCGAGATCGGGCACCCCGGCATCCTGCCGTGCGCCACCGACACCCGGCACGGCGCGGCGCCCGGCGGGTGGGACCACCCCACCGCACGGGCGCCGCGCCGGGACCGATCAGGCGTGCTGCGGCACTCGCCCGCCCACCCCGGCGGCTGCCTCGTGCACCACGGGGACCGCCTCGAGCTGGATGACGCCGTACGACCACCCGTGGCGCCGGTAGGCCACGGCCGGCCGGCCGCTGGCGGCGTCGACGAACAGGTAGAAGTCGTGCCCGACGAGCTCCATCTGGTAGAGCGCGTCGTCGACCGACATCGGTGCCGCCTGGTGGACCTTCTCGCGGATCACCACCGGCGAGTCGCCCAGGGAGATCTCCCGCGTCTCGTCGTCCAGGACGCGCACGGCCTCGTGCTCGAGCCGCCCGTCGCCCTCGACGACCTCCGCCTCCTCGGCCGCCGGCTCGAGGCCCGGGATCGTGGTGTCCTTGCGCTCACGCCGCCGGTCGCGGCTGCGTCGCAGCCGCTCGAGCAGCTTGGCCAGCGCGAGGTCGAGCGCCGCGTACGGGTCGTCGGCCGACGCCTCGGCGCGGATCACCTGTCCGCGGTCCGCGACGGTCAGCTCGACCCGCTCGGAGAAGTCGGCCTGGCGCGGGTTCGTCTCGTGCGACACGAGCACGTCGACGCGCTGGGCGCGCGGTGCGAGCTGCTCGATCTTGGCGAGCTTGCTGGCCACGTGAGTCCGGTAGCGGGCGGGCACCTCGGTGTGACGACCGGCAACCACGATCTCCATGACAGCCTCCTGGGAGGTGGGGGGTGCCGCACTGCGTGGTGGCACCCGGTGGCGAGCGGTTCAGGCCCCGGAGGGCCAGGGCGGCACCACCTCCTCCGCGACCGGTCCGGCCGCCGCGCAGGCGCCGGGAGGATCGGTCCAATGCCCCACGGTAACCCGCCCTTCCGACCGGCTCAAAAGGATGGAGCGGGCGAAGATCGTGTCGCTCCCGGCACGGGCGTCGAGGCGACGACGACACCCGCGGCCGCGCCGATCCCGACCGCTGCGAGCGCCCGGACGCACGCCGCGAGCGTCGCCCCCGTGGTGAGCACGTCGTCGACGAGCACCACCGGGCCCGACATCGCGCGGCGCGGCGGCCGTGCGCGCACCTGACCGGCCAGGTTGCGGGACCGGGCCCGCGCGGACAGGCCCGCCTGGTCGGCCCCGGCGCCTCGCCGCAGCAGGGGCGCGCGCCGCGCCGCGACGCCGTGCCGCGACAGCTCGTCGGCCACCGCCGCGGCGAGCGCGCCCGCCGGGTCCCACCCGCGCGCACGGCGC
>JAJYTJ010000065.1 GCA_021793115.1 Actinomycetes bacterium
GCCCTTCGAGGACGGTGTTCGGCATGCCCGACGGCCGAGCCGGAACACGAGGTCGGATCTGGTCGGACGGCCGCGCGGTGGCCGCCCACCCACCAGGATGACAGACGGCGCCGAACCGACCCCTGCCAGCCGCGGCGGGGATCGCCACCCGCCGTTGGCGAGACTTCGCGGGACCTTCATCAGACCTCGATCAAGCCCACAGTCTGCAGCGGCGACGATTGATCCCATGACCGACACCTGCACCCGGCTCGGGGAACTCGCCACGGCACCCGAGCCCGGGTCTCGCCGCGGTCCCGAGACGAGTCCGGGACACCCAAGGGACCGACCCAGACGCAACTCCCTGCGGGCCATCACCAGCACCATCGCTAATGGGACGGCTGCTCTGCGCACGCCCTCCAGGCGGCGTGGCACGTCTGGCGCTCAGCCGACGGGACAAACAAGGACGCGACGCATGAACGCCATGACGAGCACTCCACCACAGAAGTCGTTCGCGCCACTCGAGCCGCCGAACGGAGTGGCCTCGGGCCTGCTCGGCGTGGTCGTCGACGCCATCCTTGTGGCGGGTGCGGCGCTGCGCTTGGCACTCGTCGTCGCATCGGTCGCGGTCAGGAAACTCTTGCCGGTCCTTCGTCACCTTCGTCGCCGACGACAGGACACCGCCGTCGGTACTTGGTGAATGACCACTTGTGGCCAGAAATCGAGCTGCCACCGGCGTCAGTCCAGCAAGGCGACGGCCCGCTCGCCGGGATGTGGCGGTGAGTGGGAACCTCCTTCCGGTGCTGGTGCCCCGCACCGGTGCGTCTTCATCGAGGCTTCATCCGTCCCCAGTCGGGACTTGACGAACGCCGCCGAGGATGGAGGGCGAAGCGGTAGTCCGAGGGCGCGGCGCGGCCCGCACCAGGTCCAGCACGGGAAGAAGTGGCGATGAACCACCGCAGTGAACGTTCCACCCCTGAACCGCGACCGGCCGGCGACGCCCGCAGGTCGATGGTCTGACGGGTCAGCGGGTCTCGTCGGCCGACCGTCGTCGACCGGCCGGACGCGCGCCTTCCGCCAGTAGCAGCATGGGACGACACTCCACCACCGACGACGCCGCCGCGGCGCGCCCCGCCCGCCTGCCCTTCACCGTTCGCCGTGCAGCGCGTCGACGGCTCGTGGTCGCCTCCGGCCGCGTCGTCGTGGCGGTGGTGCTGCTCGCGACGACGACCGCCTCGGCATGGGGTGCCGATGCGCGTGGCGCGCAGTCGGGTTCCGGGATCACGACGATCGAGGCCCTGACGGCGAACGCCGTCATCCCGTCCCCGCCGGCCGCGCTCCTGCCCCGTGCCACCGCCAGCAGTCCGGCATCACCCCCCACGTCCACGCAGAGGACCTCGCGTTCCCTGCCGCGAGCGGAGTTCCGCACGGACGACGGCAGAACGGTTGTCTGTTCCGGTCTCGTGCCCGACATCGGCACGAACGGCCACGTCCCCGACGCCTCGATGTGTGACCTGTGACAGGCGCCGTACCGGGATCGGGCAGACGCGGTCGTGACCCTCACGCAGCTCAACGACATGTACACCGCCAGGTTCGGCGAACCGATGTGCCTGACGTCGGGATATCGCACGCTGGAGGAGCAGGCGGCGCTCCGACGCAGGACGCCGCAGCTCGCGGCTCCCGTGGGGCTGTCCAACCACGGCTGGGGGCTGGCGGTGGACTTCTGCAAGGAGACCTATACCGGTGCGCGCGGGGCGTGGCTGAGGGCGAACGGCCCCATGTTCGACTGGGACAACCCGGCGTGGGCTCGAACGGGCCGGGGCGGCCCGTTCGAGCCGTGGCACTGGGAGTACGTGCCGGGTGTCAAGGCGCTCATCGCGGCCGGGCTGGAGTAAGGCGATTGTCGTTCGGGTGTCCGCGCGCTGGGCGCTGGCCTGGTACTACAACCGCTCGGAGCGGTGGCGCTCGTTGCCGCGGGGCTGGTGGTCCTCCGCGCGGCAGTCGGCCACCTGAGGGGGCGCTGGCTCGGGGTGGACGTCACGTTGAGTCGCCGGGTGGCGCGGGGACTGTACGTGTCGATCTGCGTGGCCCTCCTGGCGCTGGATGTCCGCCAGCAGGTCATCGCCGATGTCCTCCGGTGATGGCGCAGGTGCCGATCGGCCGTTGCGAGGCCGGAGCTCTACCATGCGGCGGGTGAGGCGGTGGTGGGCATGACGAGCGACGAGCCGGGGCGGTTCCGCGCGCTCGTGGTGGACGACGAGCCGAGCCTGGTGCGCGCGGTCGTCGGCTACCTGGAGCGCGACGGCTTCCTGGTCAGTTCCGCGGCGACCGGGGAGGACGCGCTGGAGCTGGTCCGCCGCGAGTCGCCGGACGTGGTGGTGCTCGACCTCGGACTGCCGGGCATCGACGGGATCGAGGTGTGCCGGGCGCTGCGCACGTTCTCCGACGCCTACGTCGTCATGCTCACGGCCCGGGCCGACGAGGTGGACAAGCTCGTCGGGCTGTCGGTGGGGGCCGACGACTACGTCACCAAGCCGTTCAGCCCGCGTGAGCTGATCGCGCGGATCCGCACCATGCTGCGCCGCCCCCACATCGGGGTGCGTACGACGGCGAGCGAGGCACCTTCGTCGATCACACGCGAGCCCGCGAGCGACGTCCGCCGGTTCGGCGCCCTGACCGTCGACCCGGTCGCCCGGGAGGTGGCCGTCGAGGGGCGCGCGGTCCACCTGACCAAGACCGAGTTCGACCTGCTCGACGAGCTGAGCGGCCACCCCCGCCAGGCCTACACGCGCCGCCAGCTGATCGACCGGGTCTGGCAGTCGGACTGGGTCGGCGACGAGCACCTGGTGGACATCCACGTCGGCAACGTGCGCCGCAAGCTCGGCGACGACCCGCGGGCCCCGCGCTACATCCGCACTGTCCGCGGTGTCGGCTACCGGATGGGACCCGGCTGACTCACCGCGGCACGGGCAGCGTCAGGGTGAACGTGGCACCGCGGCCGGGGCCGTCGGAGCGCGCACTGATGGAGCCGTGGTGGGCCTCGACGATTGCGCGGGCGATGGTCAGCCCGATGCCCGAGCCGTGCCGGCCAGGCCCGGACACCGCCTGCCCGCTCGTCGGCTCGCCGGCCCGGTAGAAACGCTGGAACAGCAGCGGCCCCTGCTGCGGATCGAAGCCCTCGCCGTCGTCCGCGACGACAAGGGCGACCAGCGCCCGGTGCGGCTCGTCCGGGTCCGGCCTCGGACCGTCCAGGCGCACGACGACGTGGCCGCCGGCGTGCGTGTGCCGCAACGCGTTGTCCAGGACGTTGAGCAGGGTCTCGACGATGCGGTCGGCGTCGACGACGACGGTAGGCCCCGGGTCGCTCGCACGGACCTCCAGCCCGACGCCGGCGGCGCGGAACTGCGGGAGCAGCACCGCCGCGGCCCGCCGGGCGAGGTCTGCCGCCGCGGCGGGTTGCGGGTCCAGGGCGAGCTGACGCTCCTCCGCACGGGACACCGACTCGATGTCCGCCACCAACCGGTGCAGCCTGCCCACCTGGTCGGTAAGGGTGGCCAGGGTGTCCTCGTCCACCGGCAGGACTTGGTCGCCGATCGCCTCGACCGTTGCCTCCAGCGAGGCGACCGGGGTGCGCAGCTGGTGCCCGAGGTCACTCAGCAGCCGCCGACGCGTGTCCTCCGAGGTTGCCAGCTGGGCGGCGAGCTCGTTGACCGACGTGCCGAGGACCGCGAACTCCGGGCCGAGGCGAGGGTCGACCGCCCGCACGTCGTAGGTACCGTTCGCCAGCCGGCCGGTCACCAGCGCGAGGTCGGCGACCGGAGTGGCGATGCGCCGGGCGACCAACCACGTGACCAGGCCAGCCGTGATCACCGCCGTGAGCGTGCCCGTGCCGAGCGAGACGAGTGTCGCCTGAGTGAAGGCCTCGTCGACGTGCGTGGTCACGACCGGGGTCAGGTCCGGCGCTCCCGCGCGGCTCAGGTGGTCCATGAACACCGCGGGCGCCACGAGCAGCGAGACGACGAGCAGCGTGCCCGCGCCCGTGGCCACCACGAGAGCCATCGCGGCGAACAGGCGCCCCCCAAGGCCCAGGCGCGACCAGGTCGAATTGGGACGGCCCGTCGCCGTCGCGGGCGCCGGGCCGACCACCACCGGGGTGACGCTCATCCGGCATCCGCGGTGTCCGCGACCGCGATCAGCCGTGAGCGCGGAACGGGGCTCACCGGTCGCCTCGCATCTGCCGGAGCACCGCCCGCTGGGCCTGGTAGGTCTCGAGGTCGATGTCTCCACGGGCGAACCGCCGGTCGACGATCTCCTCCGGTGAGTCAGGGTCGCGATCTCGCCGGCTCGACCCGCCCGAGGGCAGCAGCCGTACGACCGCGTACAAGATCACGCCCAGCAGCAGCAGCCAGAACAAGCCCATCCCCAGCCAGGCGCCCCAGCCCATGCCCGCGCCGTACCAGCCCATCATCGCTGCGCTCCCTCCGTCGTCCCGGTCCCCAGCGGGATGTCCACCGGGGCACTTCCCCGGCCACGGCACCAACCATCACCTGTCCGTGCCCACGTCGACCCGGGCGAACGACGAAGGTTCGACGAAGGAAGCAAGACCGGCGCCGGCCCGCGCCAGACGGCCTCGCCCCGCTCCTGCCTGACCCCAGGTCGCCGCCTTGATCCCGGAAGCCCGGACGTAGGACCCCAGCAACGGGGATGTCGCCGTCCGCGCCCGGGCAGGCCGGAGGGGTCAGGAGACGGTGAGCTCGGCGTACATCCCGGCGGCGTAGTGGCCAGGCTCGTTGCAGATGAGCTCGTACCGACCCGCCGGCAAGTCGAGCGTGGTCCAGCCTGCCGCTCCGGGTTGGATGCCATCTCCGGCGCTGGCGCCGCCGCTGCGAGAGGCCTCGCTGAGGCTGCCGGACTCGTCGACCTTGCCGTCGGCGCCGACCGGGCGGGTACCTGCCTGCTGGCCGGCGGGCAGGGGTAGCACAACGAGCTCGTGGGTGCGCAGCCCGGCATTCGTGAGCACCAGCGAGACGGTGCCGACGGGTGCCGAGCTGCGATCGAGGACCAGGCGCATGGGGCCGTTTCCGCCCATCATCGCGCCCATGTCGACGGCGGTGACGTGCACGGTGGTCCCGGCCAGATGTGGGGCGGAGGCAGCCACCCGGCCGCCCATCATGCCGCCCCAACCGGCGCCGTACGCGGCGGCGCCCGATCGGCCCGAGCCTGCCCACGCCACGGTCGCCGCCACAGACCCGCCCAGCAGAACCACGGCCGTCACCAGCGTGACCACCAGCCAGGCACGCCGTCCCCGTCGTGGCGCGTTCGGGCCGAACGCGTCGGTGGCCATCGGCGTGGTCACCGGGCACCCGCGTTGCCGAGGATCGCCCGCTGCGCCTGGTAGGTCTCGACGTCGATCTCCCCACGCGCGAACCGCCGGTCGAGGATCTCCGCCGGGGACTCGGCGCTGCGGCCTCCATCGCTGGACCGACCCGATGGCAGCAGCCGAACCACCGCGTAGAGAATCACCCCTAGCAGCACGAGCCAGAAGAGGCCCATACCCAGCCAAGAGCCCCAGCCCGTGCCCATGCCGTACCAGCCCATCATCGCGGTGATCTCCTCTCAGGCGCTGAGCGCCGCACCGACGTACCAGCGCGGTTGTCCCCAGCCCCAACACGACAACCCTCCATCGGACACCTATGGGTTCCCTCTGGTGCTTGCCTCACGTTTGACGAGGGTTGGGGGCGCGAATGCTCGCGGGAAAGTCCAGGCGGCGGTGGCTTAATCAAAGGAACATCAAAGATTCGCGGTTTCGCCACCGGTCCGCGGCTGTCGAGGCGAAAGGTCGTCGTCAGATCGCTCTGCACGAATCCCGCCCGGGTCCCCACCACCCGAGCAGGCTTGGATTCTTCGATTCGAGGAGGCATGTCGTGGCCGTGAGAGACAAGGGCGTGGTCGTGTCGCGGGCCGGCGAGGGCCACTGGCCCACGGCGGCGCTGAGGGTGGTGTTCGGGATCGTCTGGCTGATCGACGCCATTCTGAAGTGGCTGCCCGGCTTCCGAGCGGACTACATGAGCACGATCATGGCCCAGTCCGACGGCCAGCCGCGGTGGTTGCAGCTCTGGTTCCGGTTCTGGATCGATCTGCAGCACCCTGACGTGCCTCTGTTCGCCTACTTGGTGGCTGTCATCGAGACTGTGATCGCCCTCGCGCTGATCATGGGTTTCGCCCAGAAGCTCACCTACAGCGCGGCACTCGTGTTCAGCATGTTGATCTGGTCGACCGCGGAAGGCTTCGGTGGCCCGTACACCTCCGGCGCGTCGGACGTCGGCACTGCACTGATCTATGCACTGGTCTTTGCCGCACTGCTGCTGTTCAACTACTACCAGGCGACGGACCCACTCACGGCCGACGCATGGCTCGAGCGGCGCATCAGCTGGTGGCACCGCGTGGCGGCCGTCGGCCATCGGGGCATCAGCGCCCCGTGAAGCGTCTCGGGAGTTGCGCCGTCGTCAATCGATTGCATGACGCAGTTGGCGTGGGCGTCGCTGATCGTGCCGATCGAGGCGGCGATGCTCTTCCAGAGCCAGCGTTCGGTGAACCGCAGCGCGGTGTATTGACCGGATGACGAGCTCGTCGTAGCGGGTGGCCGGTCCTCGCCACTGCCCTCACCGACGCCGCGGCTTGACATCCGAACAACCTGGGATGTCTGTGTCCTGCTCGGGACGGGTCGTCGAGCAGGCCGTGTGCAGCCGGCTCCGGTCGGGCGCCGCAGTTGCCTCATGGCGCGCAGCCCGCGTGGCCTGCCTGTGGGGCCACGTGCGCGTGCCAGGCGCGACCGCGGGAGGAGCACCGCGTAGGTCCCGCCTGAGCCGTCGCGTCGGCGTCAACGCCGCCCCGGTCACCTGTGCCTGCGGGTCTGCCTTCCGCCAGCGCAACGCACGTCACTGACGGCCGATCGGCGAGAGCGTCAGGCCGCGCCGTCGAGGTCTACGGTGCCATTCGCCCGCCATTCGAGGACGCCTTCGTCCATGGCACGGGCGTCGAAGCCGTGCTGGCGTAGCTGGTGGGCGGCCTGGCGGGCCAGGCGGCACAGCTCGCCGCGGCAGTACAGGACGACGGGCCGGTCCGGGGGGATCTGGCCGGTGCGCTCGGTCAGGTCGGCCAGGGGGATGGACAGGGCACCGGGGAAGTGTCCGTCGGCGTACTCCTGGGCCGGGCGAACGTCGACCACTGTCATGTCAGTGGTGACGGCCGCCGCGTCGATCGTCGGGACGCCGCTCAGCCCGACGGTGGACCCGTCGGCGTCGGTCAGGTACTGGTGCAGGGTCTCGCGCAGCTTGGGGGAGCGGGTGAGGCCGACGCGTTTGGCGGTGACGAACAGTTTGGCCACGTCGTCGCCGGCCAGCCGGTAGTGGATCGTGGTGCGCTCCCGGCGGGTACGCACCAGGCCGGCGGCCTTGAGGGTCCGCAGGTGGGCCGAGGTCGTCGTCAGTGCCATCCCCGACATCCGGGCCAGGTCGTCGACGGAGTGCTCGCCCTGGGCGAGCAGCTCGACCAGCTCGAGGCGCCGGCCGTTGCCGAGGGCCTTGACCAGTGTCGCGAGGGCGTCGAAGACGTCGGCCTTGATCGTGTTCCCGAAGTGCATGGAATAGAAGATACGGTGATCGGCATGACGAGTGTGCTCATGGTGATCAACGGCGCGGCGTACGGGTCGGACGCGACGTACAACGCGGTGCGCCTGGCCGGAACGCTGGCCAAGCGCGACGCGGTGGAGATCACGGTGTTCCTCATGGGTGATGGGGTGACTGCGGCGATCGACGGACAGCGCACCCCGGACGGGTACTACAAGCTCGACCGCATGCTCGGCGGGGTGGTCCGCGCGGGTGGGCGGGTGCTGTGCTGCGGGACCTGCATGGACGCCCGCGGGATCGGCGAGCCGGTGCTGCTGGGCGGGGCGCGGCGATCTTCGATGGACGAGCTCGCCGACGCCACGCTGGCCGCCGACAAGGTCGTGGTGTTCTGATGCGGCCGGCGTATCTGGACTACAACGCCACCACGCCGGTGGATCCGGCCGTGCTCGAGGCGATGCTGCCCTACCTGGCCACAGAGTTCGGCAACCCCTCCAGCGCGCTCGCTCCAGGTGTCCAGACACCGTCTCCCGGCACAGCCCGAACCGTCGCGCGAGCACATACGTCGAATCGCCGGCCCGGTACGCATCAACCAGCTCGCGGGCTTGCGCGGCGCTCAGTTGCCTCACAAGACTCTGATATCGCTCATATGCGTGTCCAGGTGATGCAGGCAGCCAGGACGACGGCGGTGCGGTAGGTGATGGCGAGCTTGTCGTCGCGGGTGCCCAGTTCTTCTGGGAGCTGAGCGTCGACGTCGAAGCGCTGGGATGGCCTCGGGCTCCAGGCGACGAACCGCCGGACCTGGGCACGCCAGCGACCGATGTGGCGTACTCAAGTGCCGCGAGGAGGTGCCGCGGAGATCGCCGGTTCGTGTCTGGGACAGCGACGCGTGGACGGGTGGGTCAGCGCAACGGCTGGAACCTCAGGGCGCGGTAGCCGGGCATCCGCCGTTGCAGGGAGGCCGCGAGGACAGGTACCGCTGCGTCGTGGTAGTCGTGGACCTCGGCGACGTCCTTGCCAGGGAAGGACCTGACGATCCGGCCCGCGCACTGGACGAGCAGGCCGGCGAAGGAGATCGGGGCGGCGAGGAAGAGGGCGTCGAGTGCGGGGGCGTCGAAGCCCTCGCCGATGAACGGCGTCGTGCCGATGACGAGGATGCCGGCGCCGGCATCGGCGGCCGCGAGGGTCGCGACCGCGGCGCGCCGGTCGGTGGTGGACATGCCACCGTGCATCACGATCGGTTGGAACCCGCGGGCGGTCAGTCGCGCCGCCAGCGCCTGCAGGTGGGAGACGCGACGGGTCAGGACGAGGCAGTTGCGACCGCGGCCGAGTGCGGCCGCGATGTCGTCGACGATCTGGGTGTTGCGAACCTCGTCGGCGACAAGTGCGCGGTGGATGGCGGCGAGGGCGCCCGGCGAGGACGGGTCCACGGAGTCGTGGGTGAAGACGGTGTCGTGCACGTGCAGCACGCGGCGTGGTCCTCCGTGTGCCGACCAGGCCGCGTCCAGCGTGCCCGGCGCGGCGTCCGTCACGGTGTGGCGGATCGGGCCGAGGTGCCAGTTGACGAGGTTCCCCAGTCCGTCGCGCCGTGTGGGAGTGGCAGTCAGGCCGAGCCAGAACTGGGCGGCGATCTTCTTCACGGAGTGGTCGTACGCGGCCGCGGCAAGGTGATGGCACTCGTCGACGACGACCTGGCCGTAGCCGCTGGTGAGTTCGGTCACATCGTCGCGCCGTGCCAGCGACGGCATCATCGCGATGTCGACGACACCCGTGAGCTTGCGACGGCCGGCACCGACTTGGCCTGGGGGAACCCCGAGGAACTCCTCGATCCGGCTGCGCCACTGCTCGGCGAGTGCCTTGCGGTCGACGAGCACCAGCGTGGACGTGGCACGTTCGGCGATCACGGCGCAGGCGATCACGGTCTTGCCCGATCCGGGAGGGGCGACGAGGACGCCGTCGTCGTGCGCGAGGAGGGCGTCAACCGCGGCGCCCTGGCTGGAGGTGAGGTCGGCCGTGAACGTCACGTCGATCTCCTGCCCCGTGTTCCGAAGGTCGGTGACGACGAGCCTGGAGCCCGCGTTGTCCACGATGTCGGCCACGGAGTGGCGCAAGGCTCGCGGTAGGACGAGTCGGTCGTCGAGGGTGACGTCGTAGCCGCGGATGAACCGCGGCGTGTCCCAGGTGGACTTCCGCAGCCGCTCGCGCTCGTAGAACAGCGGGTTGGCCATCGACGCCGCGTGCTTGAAGGTCGACAGCGCGGCCGGTGTCAGCTCGGAGGACTCCAGCGTCAGGCCCGCGCCAAGCTCGGCGTGCACGACCGGTGGGAGATGAGGCCGGACCTTGGTCGAGCTCGAGCGGCTCAGCTGGCTGACGTCCTGGCCGACGAGCGTGCGGCCCGCCGCGCGTGCGACTCGCGAGGCGTCACGTGGGCTGAGTCGATCGAGCGTCGACAGGTAGTTCCACTGGTCGTCGTACGGCTCGAGCGTGGCGAGATCGAGGAACAGGGTGAGCCCGTCCTTACGGCGCTGCCCTTGGAGTGGCGCAGCGATGAGGTTGCCGAACCCGCCGTCGGGCATCACGTCCTGGTTCGGGAACAGCCGGTCGTACGAGCGCAGGTCCATCGAGCCGCGCAGCACTATCGCCTCGTGTACCAGCACGGTGCCGACCGCCCGTGCGGTGCTGGCCGCGGTGTCCTCGGCGAAGAAGGTCCACACGTGTGCGCCGCGGCCTGATTGCGAGATCTCCAGCGCGGACGGCACGCCGTGGGCGCGCGCCGCCTTGGTGTACGCGAGCGCATCGAGCAGGGCCACCGGTCCGTCGAAGTCGGCGGCGAGGAATCGGCACGAGTTGTCCGGCAGCAGCGGGTAGAGACCCGCGAACACGTCGCCGACGAGGTGGGCGCCGATCACCTCCTTGCGTAGCGGCAGGTAGCGGACCGTTCGGCGGTCCATGCCCTGACGCCAGCCGCCTGCGACGGCAGGTGACCAGCCGGCGGCGCCGGTTCGGGCGTTCTCCCATCGCAGGGCGTAGACGTCGGAGCGGGCGCGGAACAAGTTCGTGAAGAGTGCGAGCTTGTCGGCGACGGGCGACGCCATCGTGACCAGGCCGCCCGCCGCCGATGCGGCAGTCGGCTGCTCGGGTGCCGGTGTCGTCTCGTGGCGTTGAAGCTCGAGCAACCGTGAGAGCCGCTGGTTCTCCTCGCGAAGGCGCTCGAGCTCGCGCCGGAGCTGCAGGACCTCGTTGCCGTAGGTCATGGGCACGCTGCGCATCGTCGCACGCGGGCGGCAAGGTGAACCGCCCGGCGCAGGCACTGGTCATCACCACCGGTCGCCTCCCGGTTCATGCCCGTTGGGCGGGGCGGGCTGGGTGGCGGCCCACTGCTGGGAGCGAATCGTCGGCCGATGGCCTGCCCGGGTGTCTGCTGGCGCCACGGCGGGAGGTCGCGGTTGGCCAATTCAGGAGTTGGCCGGGTGGCAGAACGGGCGTTTGCGCAGTGGCAATTCAGGAGTATGAAGTACGACGGAACGGGAGTCGGCCTATCGTGTACCCGTGAGAAGCGACGCTGACCTGGTTGAGCGCAAGATCTTGCCGGTTGTGGTCGAGCGTTGCTCGGAGAGTCCGGTTCTCCTGCTCGAGGGCCCTCGTACGGTGGGCAAGTCGACCCTGCTGGCGGGGCTTGCGGAGCGTCTGGGTGGCGAGGTCCTCGATCTGGACGATGTCGATGTGCGCGCGGCGGTCGCCGCCGACCCGGCGGTCATGATCGACGGGCCCGGACCTGTGCTCATCGACGAGTATCAGCACGCACCTGTGGTCCTCGATGCGATCAAGGCTCGGCTGAACCGGTCGAGCCGTCCGGGGCAGTTCGTCCTGACCGGGTCCGCGCGTCATGAGTCGCTGCCGCGTGCCGCGCAAGCCCTCACCGGGCGGCTGCAGCGCCTGGCGGTGCTGCCACTGTCGCAGGCCGAGATCGAGGGTTCGGCGGGAGGCCTGCTGGCCGGCCTCATGAACGACCCGGCGGAGACGGTCGCGGCGCCGGCCTCGACCACGGCTCGAGAGGAGTACATCGATCGGATCGTCAAGGGTGGGTTCCCGTTGGCCCTCGCCGCGCGCAGCGACGGTGCAAGGTCGCGGTGGATCGAGGACTGGGTTCGGCTCACCCTGGAACGTGATGTTCAGGAGCTCTCCCGAGTGCGTCAGGCCCACACGTTGCCGATCGTGCTCGAACGCCTTGCCGGGCAGACCGCACAGGTCCTCAACGGCGCGCGACTGGCGGACGGTCTGGGGATCGACGAGAAGACGGCACGCGACTACGTACGGCTCCTGGAGGCGGTGTTCCTCGTCCGGCTGCTGCCAGCGTGGGACCGCACACTGACGAAAAGGACGACGGCCAGACCGAAGGTGCATCTGATCGACGCGGGCGTAGCCGCCAGACTCCTGCGGCTGACGGCGGACAAGCTCGCCCGCCGTGACCCCGCGGCGCTCACCCAGTTCGGCCACCTGCTGGAGACGTTCGTCGTCGGGGAGCTTCTCGCGCAGGCCACCTGGACTGACGGGATCGCGTCGGTTGGCCACTGGCGCACCCGCGACAACGCGGAAGTCGACGTCGTGATCGAAGCCGACGACGGCCGTGTGACCGCTTTCGAGATCAAAGCGGCCAGCCGAGTCGGCAGGGACGACTTCTCGGGTCTGCGGCAGCTGCGCGAGCGCCTGGGATCCGCATTCGTCGCGGGCGTGGCGCTCTACACCGGAGCTCGCAGCTACACCTTCGAGGACCGGCTCCACGTCATGCCGATCGACCGGCTCTGGCGCCGCTGAGCGCTCGGCGTCCGACCGTGCGGGCGGTGCGTCATCGCCAGCCGTACTCGCCGAACCGCACAGCCGAATGGTCGTGGAGGCTGCTGCCGGCCCTGACCCGAACGCTCCGGTGTCAGAGCCTGACCGCTTCCACGGACTTGCCCCGAAGGGCGGCGTCATCAGAGGGGGTGAACAAGAAGTAGCCAGAAACTCCGCGCGAGGTAGATCCAGCTCGATCGAGACAACCTGGCCGAGGTCGATATCGTGGAGGCGTCACAGCGAGCAGATCTCGGTCGTGGCCCAGGCCAGAGCGGAGAAGGTCCGAGACGACGCCAGTCGACTCGATCCGCGGCGAGACGGGCGAGCCTGCCGTCGCGCTGCAGGGGGTCGAGGGTTCGAGTCCCTTCAGCTCCACGTTTGGGCAGGTCAGAGGCCGTTTCTCCGGGTGGAGAGGCGGCCTTCTTGCTTGTCGGTGGCCAGTGCGCACGTGTTCGCGAGACCTGCGACTTGCTCAGACTGGTGATGCCGAGGGACTCCACGAGCTTGTCCATCTGGCCGGTGGAGACCCCCCAACAGGGAGGAGGTCGCGACCATGCTGCTCAGCGCCGCCTCGGCGCGCTTCCTGTGCTCGAGCAGCCACTGAGGGAAGTAGGACTCGGTGCGCAACTTGGGACCGGGAAGTCGAGCGTGCCGACCCGGGTGTCCTGGCCTCGTAGCCGTTGCGCTGGTTGACCCGCTCCGGGGAGACCTGGCCTCACTCGGCGCCGCAGACCGAGTCGGCCTCTGCCGACAGCAGACTGTTGATCACCGTGCCCAACAGGTGCCGCCTCAGGTCCGGGGAAGCCCCGGACAGGGCCTCGCCCAAGACGCCGGCGGGGTCGACAATGCGTGGTGCGGTCATCGTGATGCTCCATTCGAGAGTGCTGTGGAAGGTTCACTCGAAGGATCACGCGGTGACCGCGTCGTCGTCCACGACGCCACACGGCCCCAGCGCTACACCACCATCAGGGACGCCACTGCGCGAGGACGCATGGGCGGCGCTCTGCCGGCGCTTAGCGGGTTCTCAGACTGTTGGACCGATCGGGTGACACGGAACATACCGGACCCTGTGGTTAGGGATCCCGCTGCTACGTTCCGGTTCGTCAGCGGGGGGCTCGGCGCTAGGGGGCGCGTGCGATGGTTGGCACTGTTGGCTGGAGTCGCAAGGTTCGTCTGATCGCTGCGGTCACGGCGACCGCTGCCGCCATGGTGACGGTGGCTGCCATGCCAGCGAACGCGGTGCCGACCATAGGGCCGCACTCTGCCGCGGTTGCGGCTTCGGCGGGACCACGTCCTGAGGGTGTTCACGCATCGGGGCAACCGTCGCCGGCGCCGAGCCCCACGGCGAGCCCCGCCCCGCGGCCCGGGTCGTTCGGCGCAGCCGGAGCTGGGAAGCCGCCAAGCGGCTACCCAGCGGCCGTGCAGGCGCCGTCGAAGAAGCCGACCGCGACTCTCTCTCCAGTCCCATGGTGAGCAGTGCCGCCGGGGACACTCTGACTGTTTCCAATGTGGCGCCGGCCGGCTTCGATCCCAATGACATGTTCGACGTTCAGACTACCGAGGGCACCATCGACTGCTATACCTCGGTCTTCGTCTATTCCGACAACAAGTACGCATTCTGCGCGGACATCGCCTTCAATGATTCGGTAACCGGCAACCAGACCACTGAGAACAATGTGCAGTCCGATGCGGTTTACGACGCGTGCGGGACCCTCGTCGACCAGAAGTACTCGTACAGCTGGGGCATCGTGGGCAAGACGTATCTCTTGCCGGGGCGGATCGGCAGCACCAGCACGACGATCCCGTGGACCGGCGTGTGCTTCGGCCAGTGGACGGTGGTGTACACGTACTCACAGACGTTCACCGACGGGGTCACCCTCAGCGACACAGCGGTAGCCACGTTCCCTGTCACACCCACGCGAGGCGAGGCAGTTGTCGCGCAGTATCCGCAGGCTGCGCTCGTTGGTGGGTCGGTCAGCGCGAGTGAGGAGCTGGGCGGCTGCGCGCGCGGGCACGCGACTCAGGCATCGGCGACGAACTACCCGGTCGACACCGTGACGGGGAACTTCTGGCACACGTT
Source organism: Actinomycetes bacterium (assembly GCA_021793115.1). The sequence continues at coordinate 14,515 of JAJYTJ010000065.1, forward strand.
CGCGGACCTGTCGACCCCTGGCCGTGGACCGTCACTGGACCTGTCGCGCACGTACAACTCGTTGGCGGCCGGAACTGATGGCCCGTTCGGGTACGGCTGGACGGACTCCTACGGCATCTCGCTGACGGCGGACGCCTCGACGGCGGTCGTCAGTGAGGAGAACGGAGCTCAGGTCACCTTCACGTCGAATGCGGGCAGCTGGTCGGCGCCTCCGCGCGCCGTGGCCACGCTCGTTCACAACGGCGACGGGACATGGACATTCACACGGCAAGCTCGCCAGATCATCACCTTCGACGCCAATGGGCAGCTGACCGCCGTCCGGGATCTGAATGGCCTGACCACTACGATCAGTCACCCAGACGGCTCGACGATGGTGGTCCAGGACCCGGCGGGCCGCAGCTACACCTTCAGCTTCGCCGGCGCGCACGTGACCTCGGTACGCGATTCCTCGACGCCGGCGCGGACGTTGACGTACGGATATGACGCGGCCGGGAACCTGACCGACGTCGTCGACGTCGGGGGCGGGCACTGGCAGTTCACCTACGACGACTCCCACCGGCTGGTGACGATGCGCTCGCCCCGCTTCTGCGGGGACGTCACGACTTCGCCGACGCCGGTGACGACGAACCACTACGACGCGGCCGGACGGGTCGACTGGCAGTCCGACCCGCTAGGACGGACCACGTCGTTCGACTACACCTCGATGCCGTCAGCCACCAAGGTCACCGACCCGGCGGGCAACATCACCGTCTACGGCAACCAGTTCGGGATGACGACGTTCGTGACCCACGGGTACGGCACCCAGGCGGCCGCGACCACCTACTACCGCTACGACCCGACGTCGGTCGGCAAGACGGTGGTCGTGGACCCGGACGGCAACCTGACCCAGCAGGTGGTCGACCCCTCGGGCAACGTGCTGTCCAGCACCGATCCGCTGAACCGCACCACGAGCTACACGTACAACGCGTTGAACGAGGTCACCTCGATCACCGAGCCCAAGACGATCAACGGTCAGCCGATCACCACGACCATGACGTACGACGCGGCGGGGAACCTGCTGACGCGGTCGGCTCCCCTTCTGGACAACACGACCGGTGCCACCGTGGCCATCTCGACGACGACCTTCCACCACGACGACCCGTCACACCCGGGAGACGTCACCTCGGTGACCGACCCGAACGGCAACACGACGACGACGGCCTACGACGCGTTCGGTGCTGTCACCGCGGTGACGGCACCAGCCACGCCGGAGAACAGCGCTGGGGACAAGACGACCTACGGCTATGACACCGGCCGCGGCCTGCGTACCTCGATGGTCTCCCCGAAGGGCAACATCACCGGCGGCAACCCGGCCGCCAACACGACCACCTATGCCTATGACGCGTACGGGCGCCCGACCATCACGCGCGACCCCTTGTGGACCGCGAGCACGCCCACCGCGCACCAGGTCGTCGAGCACTACGACGCAGACGGCAACCAGGACTGGTCGACCGACGGCGACGGCCACACGACAACCTACGTCCATGACGCCGCCGGACAGCTGACGGCCACGCAACGGCCGGACGGCACAACACTGCGCACGGACTACTGGGCCGACGGCAGCGTGCACCACCAGTACGACGCCGCCGGCAACGCCACCGCCTACACCTACGACGCGGCGGGCCACCAGCGCACCGTCACCGACGCCCTGAACCGCACCACGTCCTACGTCTACGACCCTAACGGGCTGCTGCTGACCCTCACCGATCCATCGGGGAGGACCACGACGACGACCTACGACCAGGCTGGCGAGGTCACCGGCGTCACCTACAGCGACAGCGGGACTCCGGCGGTCTTCTCCATCTACTACGACGCCGATGGGCAGCTGACTGCGCAGAACGACGGGAGCGGACAGCCAACGTGGACATGGGACAGCCTGCACCGGTTGATCGCCACCAAGAACGGCAACGGCCAGACCGTCGCCTATGGCTACGACCTGGGCGGACGACTCACCTCCATCACCTACCCAGGCACGACCGGGACCGTGACCCGCAGCTACGACGCAGCCAACCGGCTGACCGGGGTGAAGGACTGGGCCAAGCACCAGACGACCTTCGGCTACGACCCCAACTCGAACCTGACAACGCAGACGAACCCGAACGGCACCACCGACTCCCAGACGTTCGACGCCGCCAACCGGCTGATGGCCATCAGCGATGCTCCGACCGGGACGCCCACCGCGCCGTTCGCGGCCTTCGGCTACACCCGGGACGGCGCCAATCTCGCGACAGCGGTGAGTTCCACCGGGGTGCCGGCCGACAGCCACGCGTGGAGTTACAGCACCCTCAACCAGCTCAGCGGTGTGGACGCCGCGACGTACGCCTACGACCAGGCCGACAACCTGACCAAGCGGCTGGACAACACCGCCCAGAGCTTCGACGCGGCCGACGAGCTGACTGGCACCACTGCGCCCGCGATCTCCCTGGTCGGGACTGCCAGTGCAGGTGACGCCACCTCAAGCTCCCTGAGCATGTCGCTGCCCTCAGGCACCACGGCGGGTGACCAGGTGCTGGTCGTCGCGACCCTGCCCAACGGCAAGACGATCACCGGCCCCACGGGGTACGCCACGGTCGGGACCTACACCTCCGGCACCGGCAGCACCGCCACCAAGATCGTCGTGTTCGACCACACGGTCACCGCCACCGACGGGCCGGTTGTGACGGTGAGCTTCCAGGGCAAGATCGCCAAGTCGGTCGCCGTGGCGGTCTACCGCGGCGTGGACCCCACCACCCCGATCGACGTGACCGCCTCGGCATCCACCACCGCCGGCACTGCCGTCACCGTTCCCTCGGTCACCAGCAGCCTGACCGGCGAGCAACTCGTCATGGTCGACGGTTCGGCCAGCACCGCCGGCACCTGGTCGGCGCCCACGGGCATGACCCGCCGGGTCCAGCAAGCCGGCGGGACCACGGACACCGCGATCCTCGACCAGCCGCTGGCCACCGCGGGCGCCACCGGGACCCGCACCGCCACCCACAGCGTCAGCACCCAACTCGTCGGCGTCCTGCTGGCCCTGCGACCGGCGGGGCAGGCCAGCTGCGGCTACGACCCGCAAGGCAACCGCACCACCGTCACCACGCCGTCAGGCACCACGACACTGACCTACTACCAATCCGGACAACTCGACCAGTACGGCACCACCGCCTACTACCGCTACGACGGAGACGGGCTGCGGTCCAGCAAGACCAACTACTCCACCGGCGTGACCACCAACTACACCTGGGACCTGACCAGCAGCATCCCCTTGCTCCTCGTCGACGGCACCACCAGCTACATCTACGGCCCCGGCGGCCTACCCCTCGAGCAGGTCACCTCCGGCGGAGCCGTGCTGTACTACCACCACGACCAGCTCGGATCCACCCGTGCCCTGACCAACGCCACCGGGACCGTCGTCGCCACCTACAGCTACGACCCCTACGGCAACCTCACCGGCACCACCGGAACAGCCGCCAACCCCTTCGGCTACGCCGGCCAATACACCGACCCCGAATCCGGGCTCATCCACCTACGCGCCCGCTACTACGACCCCACTACCGCACAATTCCTCACACGCGATCCTTTAGCAGCGGTCACGGGATCCGCGTATGGGTACGTGAACGACAATCCTCTTAACGGCAGCGACCCCAGCGGACTCTGCACCTCGAACGTCTTCTCGGCGGGATTCTGGGGAGACGGCAACTGCCTGTCCGGACTCGTAGGGGGTCCGACCGGTGACGGCGGCGAATCCTTCGGTGGTGTCGTTAAGTCCGTCGCCGGGATCACCGGAGCCTCCGCGGCAGTCGTCGGAGTGATCGCCACCGGAGGCATAGGCTTCGGCGCAACCGAGGTGTTCGCCGGAGACGCGGTGGTCACAATTGGGGCGGACGGTAGCTGGGGTTGGATAAGTGGAACCGCAGCATCAGCTGATGCTGGAGCAGAGGTGAGTTACTACACCGGGATCGCGTCAGGTCTCGCAAGCGGCGGAGTGGACTGCACTGAACGTGCCTGGGCCGCCTGCGGCTGGGATGCGGCGTCCACTGCTATCGGCTTCGGCGTAACGCAATGGCCAGGCGGTCCAACCGCCGGTTGGCTAGGCATTCCGCTGGCTTATCCTTGGGACACCGTTTGGAATTCCTGTGAACACCACTAGTCTCGGCATCTACTGTCTCGTGATGTTCGTGGTACTCTTCCTGAGATCACTAAAAGAGCCGCCGCCAGGAAATCGTTATGCCCAGGCTCACGGCGCTTGGCGCTTCTCTCGCCACGCACGCTGGCCACTTCTGGGTTTGGGCGTGGTGATGCTCCTGATCAGCGCGGTCAGAGCAATCTCGTAACGGTAGCTCGCAGATCGCAGAGGAGTTGACCGCGGCAGGACTTGTCGCACCTAGAATCGGAGCAATCGCATGCGGCTGAACCGGTACCGCCCGATGACCCCGGGAAGCGCGATCTACATGATTCATCGCGCGCTGACGGTGGTCGCTCTGAGGGTTGGCGGCACGGCCGGGTTGACAACACCGGATGAAGCGATGGCCCGCACGTTCGGCCCAAGCCCCGACTTTGCGGCTCGTGCCCTTGCACTTCGGGTGAGCGCCGGTGTCGGCGTGGTGGTGGGCGGCGGTATCTCGATTGGATTCGGCCTGATCGCCGCCGCGCTCCACTTCGCGTCGTTGGGTGTGGCAGGCGGTCTTGTCGGGCTGGCGATCATGTCGTGGACCCCGAGCCAGCTCGTGCGCTATGCGTTCGCGTCGAGGGACCTGAAGAGATGGCAACGTGCGGGCCGACCCGCCGATTGGGAGCCCAGCGCTGTCGCGCAACCGAAGAACATCGACATCTTCTGGTGGTTCGTCATCGCGGCCATCAGCTCGTGGGTCCTCATAACGCGAGCCCTGGGATAGTGCTCTGGATATTGACCGTCCGGTCGGCGCCACCGAGGCCTTCGCCGGGTCAGGCGACGTTCACGACCTTTGAGCGCGGCCGGGGTTGGGCCAGCGAAGCCGCGGCGGCGGCCGATGTTGCAGCAGAGGCGAGTTACTACACCGGGATCGCGTCAGGTGCTGCCAACGTCGCTGTGGACTGCACTGAGAGTTTGGGGGCTCATCGCATTCGAGGGTGTAGTTGGGGTCTGAATGTGAAGTCTCGGGACTTCGTGGACCCAATTACACCCTCGATTGCGATGAGCCAGCAATGCGCGGGACCTGACTCGTGCCAACTGGCTTAGTGACCTGTTTCGAGGCGGCGGCGGATGTCGCTGGCGGCGTCGGTGAGGTCGGGTTCGAGGGTGAGGCGTTGGCCGTTGATCGTGATGGTCGCGGAGCGTTGGG
>JAJYTJ010000268.1 GCA_021793115.1 Actinomycetes bacterium
CCCGCAACTGGCCCAAGTTCGAATAGCGACAACGCACCTCCACTCGTGTTCCGTGTTCGAACTCGGACGCGGTGAAGACTCCGTCGAAGGGCGGCCGGTACTGCTCATGGCAGAGCCGGCCGCCTTTCACGTCCAGGCGTTCGAACACGGCGCCGTTGAGCAGCTTGCGGGTCCGGTCGTTGGCCTTGTGGTAGGCGTCGCCGCAGCGGGTGGCGAGCGAGGCGGCCAACTCGAGGATCTCCTGCTGCTCGCCCAGGTTGGCATCGAGATCGGCGAGTCGGTCCTGGGCGGCGTCGATGGCCGAGCCGATCCGGGTCTGCTCGGTCTTCAAGGTCGGCACGTCGATGGCCCCGCCGTAGTATGCATCGAGCAGCTTGCGGCGTTCATTTTCGGCCTTGGCGAGCTGGCTGGTGAGCAGGGCGCGCTGCGCGACGTCGGATGCCTGGCGCTCTTCGATCTCGGCGGCCATCTCCTCGCGGAGCCGCTCGGCCCAGGATTCGGGGAGCTGGATGCGCCGGTTGGATCGTCACCGGTTACGTCCCGCCGTGGAAACCCCAGGCCAACACACAGAACACAACGGCAATTGAAGCGATCGCCTCGTCGACTGCCCACTACTCGGCCGGCAGCTACCACGTCGTCGTCGACGGGATCATCGGTCCGTGGTTCCTCGAACGCTTCGTCGACGCTACGGGCCACCCGCCGGCTGGTGTCGACTACATCGTCCTCCGACCCGCTCGACAGATGCCCTCGCCCGAGCGACCAGGCGAACAGGAGACCGGGACCTCACCGATCCCGAACCAATCACTGCCATGTACGACGCGTTCGAGGATCTCGGCTCGTTCGAACGTCACGTGGTCGACACGACTCACCAGGACCCCGCAGCCACGCACGCCGTCATTATCCAGGGTCTGGACAGCGGGGCGTTCGCTCTGACCGGGACGACCAGCAGCGGTGTTGACGGCGTGGTGTCCCCCAGCTCGATGCCCCGCGACCGTGCGTACTGTTCGAGGGTCGGCAGCACCCTGAGATCCTTCGGCCGCGCGGCTGCTCGCTTGGAGCGGATCACGTCGGCGAGGGCGGCGACGCGAGCCTGCGTGTCACCGATGAGGACGGTCGTCGCGCGCACCGTCAGGTCCTCGAAGCCGCCGGTACCGCTGGGATGGAAGGCGAGGTCGAAGTCGCCGTACCGGCAAGTGAGGTTCAGCATCGCCATCTGGACGATGAGCTGTGGTGCGGGATCGAACGGCACGCCGTCCGGGGTGCCGGCTACCCGAAGCCGTGCCCCGAGCGCGCGCAGCGCGTCGGCGATCCGCCGGACGTTCTCCGGGCTCGACGACGGCGTGAAGTCGATGTCGAGCGTCGGGGGGATCGGTGCACCTGAGGCCTGTGCAGCGAAGGCACCGATTACCACGTAGTCGACACCGTGCGCGTTGAGGACGGCCATGATCGCCTCGGCGTTCAGCGCCGGTGCTTCGTCAGTCACGAGACGGCGGCTCAGCCGTGGAGCCCGGCTCGGCGCCCACCTTCGGCGAAGCGCTCGACGTTGCGCCGGTGGCCCGTGGCGACCCGCTCTCGCTCCTCGGGAGAGCGGAGCCGATCGATTGCGTCGAGCACAGCATCGTGGTCGTCTGCCGGCTCCAGATGGATGCGCATCTCGAGGCCGGCTGCGGCGAGCAGCCGTTCGAGGGTCGAGAACGCGGGATCGGCGTGGCCCGATTCGATCCGGGCGACCGTCGACTGTGCGGCACCCGCTCTCGTCGCCAGCTCGCGCTGGCTGAGCCCGGCACGTACCCGCGCGCTCGTGAGGAGCCCGCCGGCTACGGTCGTACGAGGAGCGAATCGATCGACAACAGTCACGACTGCATGATAGCGCAGACGCCATCACATCCGACGCCGGCAAACGGACCGGAGCGGTCGCGTCACCTCTGATCGAGCTCGATCAGCAGCTGGCCCAGCTGCTCCCGCAGTTGGTCGGAGTTCGAATAGCGACAACGCAGCACCACTCGTGTATCGCACCAGAAGTGCCGGCCAGAGCGCTCTTCCGGAGGGCTCTGGCCGCGCCAGGGGTCATGGCCCCGTCTGTGTCGTTCTGCGTGACTATGCGGGCCTGCCAGTCGCTGCCGGACACCTGACCGGCTGCGCCCGGAGCCGGCAACCGGGGCGTCTGGCCGCCGGAACGAGGTTGTCCCGCTGGTTTCCCGGATCGGGCAATGACGGCACGCGCCGGGCGTCTGGCGACGTCCGCTCCGATTCCTGCGGATGCCCCAGCGGCCAGGGCGGTGGGCGACGTGCTGGTGCCGTCGGCCATGCAGCAACTCCGAGGCGAGTCAGCACTCGTTTGATCAAGTTGGCATGGTCAGCCGGGAAGCGAGCCGGTCGGGACGTGCGTGCCGAGGAAGGCGATCTGGTCGGCGACGATCGTGTCGAAGTGCGGTTCGAGGTAGGGCTCGAAGTGCTGGCAGTCATAAGTGCGGATCTCGCCCGTGGCGATCCGCCGGGCAGCCTTCAGCGCGACGTGATACGGGGTGACGCTGTCGCGCTCGGCGATCTGGACCAACGTGGGCGCGGTGATGTTGTGGACCCGCCGGTCGGGCGAGTAGAAGGGCACGCGCAGCGCGATCCGGGCCGCCACGTCGTTCTCGGGGAGCAGTTCCTCGTAACGGTCGCCGGCCAGGCGTGCAGCCATCGGCGCCGCGTCGGGAGACGTCATCATTGCGACGTCGCCCGGGTAGCCGACCGCGGCAACCCGATAGGGCTGGCGGCCGGCGATCGCACCGATCTGGTCCCGTACCCCAGCAGCGATCAGCCGCGCGACGAGGCTCGGCGATCGGGAGAACGCCGACGCCGGGCCGCTGACGTGCGGCACCTGCGCAATGACTGCGGCTACGGCGTGGTCTTCGGCAGCCAGGTGCAGTGCGTGACCGCCCCCGAACGACGAACCCCACAGCACAACCCGGCTCGTGTCGGCGCCCTCGATGCTGCGGGCAAAGGCGACACCAGCGCGCCAATCGAGCTGCTGGGCGCGGATGTCGAGCACCCGCCGGGGCTCACCCGCACTGTCGCCCCAACCCCGGTAGTCGAACACCACCACGGCGTAGCCGGCGTCAGCGAACCGGGCGGCATACGCATCCAGGCGAAGGGCCCGGATCGCTGCGAACCCGTGTGCCATGACGATGACCGGCGGGTTCTTCGCGCCGGTCGGGCGGTAGAGCCACGCCGCGCATGCCGTTCCCTGCGAGTCGAACGTGACGTCCTCGCGCGTGTAGCCGGTCATCCCCCGTCCTTCCCAGACGTCGTTGAATATCATTCAAGAGCTGATCGCCAAACGGTAGCAAGGTCTTGAACATCACTCAAGAGCCCTCTTGGACCATGTTCAAGACGTCGGTAAGGTGGCCACCGTGCCCGCCAACAAGCGCCAACAGGGCCGTGAGGAGAAGCGCGCGGAGCTCCTGGCCGAAGCCCGACGCCTGTTCATCGAGGACGGCTACGAAGCCACCTCCATGGCAGCCCTGGCCAAGGCCGCCGGGGTTGCCGGGAACACCATCTACTGGTACTTCACCGACAAGGACGACGTCCTGCTCGCCGTGCTCAACGCCGAGATCG
>JAJYTJ010000269.1 GCA_021793115.1 Actinomycetes bacterium
CCAGGTGCTCGCCCGCACGCTGCCCAACCTGCTCACCCTCACCGGCGCCGGTGCCCTCTGCACCGCACTGGCGATGCTCACCACCACCCGCCGCTCGCTCCTTCGGAGGCAGTCATGACCCATCCCGCCCGCCCGGCCCTGGCCCTCGTGGCCGCGATCCTGCTTGCCGGGTGCAGCACGAGTGCAAGTACCTCAGTTGCGACGTCACCTGCGCCCGCAGTGCTCCCGGTGCCCAAGGACCCGATCGTCAACACCGCGACGGCGGCGACCCTGGCGGTGACCTACGCCGCTGCGGAGAACAACGTCGACCCGGCGACCGGCAAGACGATCGCCGACCGTCTCGAGCTCACCCTGAAGAACACCGGGACCGCGCCGCTGAGCGGTCTGGAGGTGTACTACACGATGACCGACGCCACGACTGGCAAGAAGGAGGGGTACTACCAGAAGCTCACCGGCCTGACCCTGCCCGCCGGTCAGTCCTCGACCGTGTACTTCGACGACAAGCAGGGCGCCGGGCACTACCCCGAGAACACGTTCAGCATCTACCGCTCGTCCACCAACCAGGTCGACTTCCGTATCGAGGTCAGCGCACCCGGGGCCAAGATCGCGGTGGCAACCGCAACCAAGTCGCCCGGCACGGGCGAGAAGGTGGACTGATCCGGGCAGTCGACGACGGCCGACAGCCCCCTGACAAGCCCCGAAGGAGGCACCCGTGCGCGTCTTGATCGTCGAGGACGACGCGCGGCTGGGTGACGTGGTGCGACGGGCCCTGTGCGAGGCCGGGTACGCGGTCGACCTCGCCACCAACGCAGCCGACGCGCTCGAAGCCTTCGCAGTGGAGACCTATGACCTGCTCATCCTCGACCTCATGCTCCCGGGCAGCGCCGGCGGCGGCCTGGAGATCTGCCGCCACGTGCGTCGCAGCGACACCGGCGTGCCGGTCCTCATGCTCACCGCACTGGACTCCCCTCGGAACAAGGTGCAAGGCCTGGACGCGGGCGCAGACGACTACCTCGTCAAGCCGTTCCACCTGTCCGAGCTGCTGGCCCGCGTGCGCGCCCTGATGCGCCGGGCACCCCGAGCCGACGCCCCCGTCCTGACGGCGCAGGGTCTACGGCTGGAACCGGCCTCACGATCGGTGACCCGTGCCGGGCGCACCATCGCGCTGACCGCCAAGGAGTACGCGGTCCTGGAGTACCTCCTGCGCAACGCCGGCCATGTCGTCAGCACCAGCGACCTCATCGACCACGCCTGGGACGCGCACTACGGCGGCGTGAGCAACGTGGTGCCTACCTACATCCGATACCTGCGGGCCAAGCTGGCGCAGCCTGGCCTGCCCGAGGTGATCCAGACCCGCCGCGGGCACGGGTACATCATCGCGGCGGACCGATGATCCTGCGCCGCGCCGTGCTTCGCCTCACGGTGATGTTCACGGCGATCCAGCTCGCCGCCTACGCGGCTCTCAGCGTCGGCATCTACACCTTCGTCACCGGCACCTTCGACTACGACGCGGCCCGCTCCGACGGCCCGACGGCGGTCGACGGCGCCGAGGCCGGGTTCGCGCACCTTCGGGGCGGCCTCCTCCTGTTCTTCCTGGTCCAGCTGGCCCTCGCCCCGGCGCTGAGCTACCTGATGGCGCGGCGCGCACTGCGCCCGGTGCGCGCCAACTTCGAGGCACAGCAGCGGTTCGTCGACAGCGCGTCCCACGAGTTCCGGACGCCGCTGAGCATCCTGCAGGCAGACATCGAGCTCACACTCAGCCGCCCGCGCAGCCGGCACGAGTACGAGCGCACCCTCAACGACGCCCTGGCCGAGGTGACGAGCTTGACCACGCTCACCGCCGACCTCCTGGTCCTGGCCAGGAGCCGTCCGGACGAGTTCGCCGAGCTCATGGAGCCTGTCGACCTTGCCGCTGTGGTCCGGGCTGCGGCATCCCACGCCCAGGGTCCGGGACCCCACGCGGACGTGCACATCGAGGCGACGCACGACGTGCAGGTGCGTGGCTCGCGTGGGCTGCTCACCCGGGCGGTGGCCAACCTGCTGGAGAACGCACTGCTGCACACCCCTGCGGAGGGCGCCGTGAGGATCCGGGTGGATCGGGACGCCTCCGCGGCGACCGTCAGCGTCATCGACACCGGGACGGGCATGACGGCCACCGCCCGTCGGCAAGCCCTGGAACCCTTCTGGCGTGGCGAGGACGCAGCCTCCTACCCCGGACACGGCCTCGGGCTGACGATCGTCGCCCAGATCGTCGCCGCCCATCGCGGGCACGTGGTCCTCACCGAGACCGAGGGCGGCGGCACCACCGTGACCCTCACCCTGCCGCGATGAGCGCTCCAGCCACCCGCGCGTTTGCGCGGGCTCCAGGCCACCGGTCGGCCCGTGCCCAGGCCGCCGACAACCGGGCTAGGTGCAACTCCGAGTCCTGCGTAGCAAGGAACGACAACCCGGTCGTCACGACCCGGCCGGCCTGGCCGGCATGGGCCACCGCGGTTCTGACCGTCGGCGGGATCGCTCGACCAGCGTGGCAGTGGACTGTCTGCGGTCTCCCTGGTGCTGGGAGGGTGTGACGTGCCAGGACCGGCCAGCACCTCATTCGTCGTGGCGATGGCCCTCGCCTCGCTCGTTTCGGTCCTGGGGACCTTGACGCTGTGGACCCGGGCTCCTCACCGGACGGCCCTGCGCTGGCTCACGCGCCTCGGCCTGGTGCTGCTGTGCCAGTCGACGGCGGTCTTGTTGGCGTTCGCGGTCGCGAACCACGCCGGGGGCTACTTCCTCACCTGGTCGGAAGTTGCAGCGGGCACCGGCTTCACCGGCGCTCCCGGTGGACCGACCAGCGACGGCGCGGCAGCGCGTCTTCTTCCCACCGCGGGCGCGCCCGGCCCGCACCCCGTCCCGGCCGGCTATGTCCTGGACGCGCACGGGCTGGCCCACGCGCACCTGGTCGGCCCGACCTCACGGGTCAGCGGGGATCTCTACGTTCGGACGCCCCCGGGTTACGACCCCCATCGGCGTGGCGGATACCCGGTCATCCTCGTGCTGAACGGGTACCCCGGCCGCCCCACGGACCCGTTCACGAAGCTCAACCTCGCCGCGCTCGGATCGATGCGGACGACTCCCAGCATCCTCGTGTCGGCCACGACGAACGTCGACGGCCAGAACTGGGGTTGCGCCGACACCAGGAACGGCCCGCAGGTCGCAACGTGGCTGACGCGCGACGTGCCTGCACTGGTGTCCCGGGACTTCGCCGTACGTGGCGGGGCCCGGTGGGCCGTGCTCGGCATCTCCGAAGGGGCGATGTGCGCGGTCCGGCTGGCCCTGACGGCACCCGCACAGTTCGCGGCCGCGATCAGCCTGTCGGGAAACAACGCGCCGGACGCCCCAGCGCTGTCCTCGAATCCGAGCGACCGACGCGCCAATGACCTTCGCACGCTCGCCGCCAAGGGCGTGACCCCAGGGGTTGACCTGTTCCTGGCCGCCAGCCAAGAGGACGGCACCTCGGCTGCCGATGCCTGGGCGTTGCGCCACGCGGCCGGCCGCGGCGTCGGTGTGGATCTGCATCTGGTGCCACACGGGGGACACAACTGGCAAGATCGG
>JAJYTJ010000270.1 GCA_021793115.1 Actinomycetes bacterium
CGGTGCCGGCAGAGGCCAACCCGGCCCCGTAGACCAGGAACACCGAGGTGGTCGGGGAGATGGCGGCGACCGCGATCGCCAGTACGTTGAGCGGGCCGAGCGCGCCGCGCCGTAGGGTGCGCGTCGAGCCGTCCAGAGCCGTGGAATCAGTCACGGGGACATCTCCCTTCGGGGCCCCCATCGGGGAGGCGGGTAGCGGCATGTTAGGACCAGTCTGGTCTATTGGCTAGTCCCTACTATTTTTTCATACCTTTTGTTTCGTCGCGGTGAACACCGCTGCCGACCGCTCCGCGTGCCTGCGGGCCCCACGATCCCGTCGGGGATACTGGCCGGGTCGTGGTGCGGCGGGGTGCCGACGGGTGGAGGGGCGTGGACAAGACGACGGGGCCGGGGCCCGAGGCGCATCGGCAGACCGCCCCCGAGCAGATCGCGGACCGCATCCTGGCCGGGGTCGCCGTCGGGGTGCTCCAGCCCGGTGAGCGGCTGCCGGGCGAGCGCGAGCTGGCCGCGATGCTGGAGGTCAGCCGCAGCACGGTCCGGGTGGCGATCGCCCGGCTCGCCGCGCTCGGCGTGCTCGAGTCGCGACGCGGACGGGCCGGTGGCACGTTCGTACGGGTCTTCCGCCCCTCCTCGGAGTCCACCCGCGGCGTGCTGCGCGCCCTGGAGCCCATCCATCGCCAGCAGGAGGCCGTGCTCGACTACCGGGCGCTGGTCGAACGACTGGTGGCCTGGACCGCGGCCGGCCGGCACACGCCGGGCGACGACCGGGCGATGCGGGCCGCCCTCGCCGGGTACGAACGGGCCGACAGCGCCAGCGCCTCCCGGGAGGCGGACCGCGCGCTGCACGACGCCATCGCGGCGGCCGCCGGCAACGATCACCTCATCGAGCTCAGCCGTGGCCTGGTCGCCCGGGTCAACCTGGGGTTCGGCACCGAGCCGTACTCCGCGGACCTGCACCACCGGGCGGTGCAGCAGCACACCGATCTTGTCGAGGCGATCATCGCCGGCGACGCGGTGCGGGCGGGAGCGCTCGCCGGCGAGCACTTCGAGCTGACCACCGGCCAGGCCTGGCGCGCGCTGCTGCACTCGGCCCGCCGCGGCGAGTAGCCACCGGCCAGGCCACCACGAGCAGCTCTCCTTGGGCCCGTGGGTCTGTGGGTGACCCGACGACCCACCCCGACCGTGCGAGGAGCTTGCCGGCGCGGGTGAGCTTCCCCGTACGCACCCAGTGAGTACACTAGGTCCATGGCACGGGTGCAGGAGCATAGCGGTAGGGGGCGGATCAACGTCCGGGTTGGTCTCGAGCAACAGGCGCGGATCCGAGCCGCCGCTGAGGCGAGCGGGGAGAGCCTGACGGGCTTCCTCCTGGCTGCAGCCTCCGAACGCGCTGAGGAGGTCCTCGAACGGGCCGGGCGCGTCGCGTTACAGGCAGCGGCGTTCGAGCGGTTCGTCGCCGCTCTGGACGTGCCGGTCGAACCCATGCCGACACTCCGACGCTACGCCGAGCGATCCAGCCCGATCCCGTCCCGGTGAGCATCGAGGCGCTTCGCCCGGTCGTGGCGCTCTCGGACTCCGACGACCTCGACCAGTTCGACTCCGGTGGCCCGGCGCTCGACCGCTGGTTGCGCCACTCCGCGCGAGTCGCCGCCGCGGCCGGCACCGCAGCCACCTACGTCCTCTCCCGAGGCGATCGCGTGGTTGGCTGCTACGCGCTGGCGATGAGCGCCGTCGTTCACGCGCGGGCACCGTCCCGGCTGCGCAGGGGAATGCCCGACCCGGTCCCGGTCGTGCTCTTGGCGAGGCTCGCCATCGACACGAGCGAGCAAGGCCACCGCCTGGGTGGCCATCTCCTGGTCGACGCGCTCCGACGATGCGTTCGGGGGGGTCGAGAGTTTGGTGCGCGCGCTGTGGTCGTGGACGCCATCGACGACGCGGCCGTCGAGTTCTATCGCCACTTCGACTTCCACGACCTCGACGGTCGACGCCTGTGGCGGCGGCTCAGCGACATCGCCACAGCACTCGACCCCTGATCCACGCTCGCCGAGCCGTCGTTCGGGCCAGGCTGCTCGACACCCGCTGAGAACGTCGTATCGTTCTGGACGTCGGGGCCCCCATCGAGATGCCCCTACCGGCACGTCGAGGGTGGACGACGTGTGACGGCTGTCCGAGCGGGTGCCTCCTAAGGTGAGCCCATGGCCATCTTCCTCACTGTCGCGGCGTTGGCCGTGTCGCTGTCGCGGCGTTGGCCGTGTCGCTGGTATCGGCGTTGGCCGTGTCGCTGGTATCGGCTCTCTTCTCCTTCCTGGCCGTTCGGGCGGCAGCCCGCTCGGCCGACGCGGCCAAATCCAGCGACCGCCGGGCGCGCGCGCCTCAGCTAGCGGTCTCGCTTGACCATCCCACGCCCGCCCCGGACACCTGGGCCATCTATCGGGTCCGTCAGGGCTATCCATCTGAGCCGACTAGTCGTCTTCGGCTGTGGAGGAAGCATGACGCCAAGGCCGCACTGCGCGAGGGCGGTCCAGGCTGGGCGGGTGGCCCCGGCGGCCGGGCGGCGTCGGCGGGACCTTCTTGGGCGCGGGGTTCGCGATGAGCTCTTGGTAGCGCACCGGGTCGTGGGCGACGGCCAGTTGCAGGACACGCAGGAACACCAGGCCGCGGCTGGCCGAGCGGCGGCGGTTGAACCGGAAGCAGAACTCGTCCAGGTACCCGTCCAGGTGCTCGGTGTTCACGGCGCCCTGGTGAGTGGACAGCAACCACCGCTTGGCCAGGGACGCGACTCGGTGCACGCCGGGCAGCAGCTTGTCGATGTCCTCGCCCAGGGCCTTGGCGGCGCGCTGGCTGCGTCGGTCGTGGGTGTAGCCGGCCTTATCAATACCCAGGTAGCCGTTCCACCCGTCGGTGATCACTGTGGACCCGGGGGCGATGTTGTGGCCGATGAACGCGTGCAGCGTGCGGGCGGATCCGTCGGGGATGATGCGCATCCGGCACCGCCCGAAGCCCTTGGGTTCGCGCAGCTCGACCGCGACGGCCACCAGCGCCTTCTTGCCCTTGGCTCGCCCGCCCGCAAGTCCGATCTCTTCACCCCCGACGTAGGTCTCATCCACCTCCACCTGCCCCGACAGCAGCTCCCGTCCGGGCCGGATCAGCACGGAGCGCAACCGGTGCAGCATCGCCCACGCGGTCTGGTAGGAGCCGATCTGCAGTGTCCGCTGCAGCGCGAGCGCCGAGACTCCGTCCTTGGCTGCGGCGAACTCCCAGCACACCTGAAACCACACCGTCAGCGGCGTGCGGCGGCGGTCGAACAGCGTGCCGGCCGTAACCGCAGTCTGGACCTTGCATCCGGCGCACTTGAAACTCCCGTCCGCGACTCGCCAACCACCGGCGTTCTCGCAGCGCGGGCAGACGAACCCCTCCGGCCAGCGCAGCCATTCGAGGTAGTCCAAGCAGTCCGGGTCCGTGGCGAACCACGACTGGAACTCGCCCACGGAGCGCGGGTACTGAGCCCCGCCGAGAGGGCGACCAATCTGCACCGCGCCAGCCTAGTCGGCTCAGATGGATAGCCCTGACATCCATTATGCCGACCT
>JAJYTJ010000271.1 GCA_021793115.1 Actinomycetes bacterium
GGTCACCTGGGTGTGATAGACGTCGAACAGCAGCCGGACGGGCTCGCCCACCGCCTCGGCGACTGCGGCCGCGGCGGCCTGCGATTCGACGACGAAGCCTGGCACGTCCCGTTGGTTCTGCATTTCCACCACCAGTCGCACACCGGTGGCACGGGCGCGCTCGGCCGCCCAGCCGATGTTGTGCACGTATTGAGCGAAGGCGCGCTCACGGCTCACCTCCGTGGGCCTACGCCCTGCGACGACGTGCAGTCGAGGGGAGCCCAGCGCCTCGGCGTACTCGAGGCCGCGTTCCACGCCGCTGCGGAACTGCGAGCCGTAGCCAGGCAGACAGGCCGCACCGTTGGCAGTCGGCGACCCGGCCGGTCCCTGGGGCGTGTTGAGCAGCACCGCCGCCACCCCCGCGTCGTCGAGCAAGCGACGCACCTGCTGTGGTGGGTGCTCGTACGGTGCGGGAATCTCCACCCCGCGGAAGCCCTCCTCGGCTGCCGCCGGGATGCTGCGGTCCAGCGGCAGGTCAGGGAACAGCCACCGCAGGTTGGCCGCGAACTTCAGGTCAGACTCGGACATCGCGCGCTCAACTCCAGACTCGCTGGCCGGACGCCTCGGCCACCGGGTGATCCGGGGCGTTCCCGCTGAGGAACTGGATGACTTGACCGGCAGCAAGCCGCCCCGACCGAGATCTCGCCTGCACGGTGGCTGCGCCGATGTGGGGGGTGATCAACAGGTTCGGCACGTCACGCAACGGATGGGTCGCCGGCAACGGCTCGGACTCGAGCACGTCCAACGCGGCTCCGCCGAGCTGACCGGCCTGCAGCGCCTCGGCCAGCGCCTGCTCATCGACGACCCCACCACGTGCGGTGTTGATCAGGTACGCACTCGGCTTCATCAACGCCAGCGCGTCCCGATCGATCAGCCGATAGGTCTGGGGGCTCAACGCGATGTGCAGCGTCACGAAGTCGGACTGTTCGAGCAACTCCGGCAGGGTACACGGTTGGACACCGTGGGCTGCCGCGAACTCCGTATCCAGTGCGGGGTCATGCGCCACCACCGTCATACCCAGGGCGATGGCCACCGCAGCGACCTTCTTGCCGATCGCCCCCAGGCCGATGATCCCGAGGGTGGCACCGGACAGCTCCCGGCCGCTGGTCTGCACCCAGGTGCCCGCCCGCACACCGGCAGACGAGGTCGCGATGCCGCGAGCACGGTCGAGCATCAGGCCGATGGTCAGTTCCGCTACGGACTGCCGGTTCACCCCCGGCGTCGTACACACGACCACGCCGCAGCGGGCGGCCGCGTCCACGTCGATGTTGTCGTATCCGACCCCGGTGCGGGCGATGATCCGCAGCGATGTCGCGGCTTCGATGAGATCGGCGGTCAGCGGTTCGGTACCGGCGATCACCGCGTCGGTGTCGGCGAGCGCGGCGGCCAGGCCGTCGGGTGAGCGCCTGTCCTGTGGCCGCGAGTAGGTGACCGCGTACTGCGAGTCGGTCAGCAGACGATGAACCTCGTCGCCGGGCTCCAGATAGCTCGTCGTGATCAGTACGCGGTGTTGCGCCACAGTGCTCCTACTTCCTCTGTCGTCTCTGTGCTGGCCGCCATGCCGAGCGCTGAACTCCGGCGGGCGCATCAGGTGCCACCGTCGGTGATCGACCGATCCTGTGCGCCGCCGTCGGCCGTGGCGAAGAAGCAGATGTCCGCGGTCTGTTGCCTGGTGCGTGCGAACGTGTCCGCGGAGAGCGTCAAGGGCACGTCGTGCCCGGGTACGAGAATCGCGCCGGTCGTGCGCATGTGTTCCCGGAGGCGTTCGATGCTGGCGCGGCTGGCCTGCGCGTCGAGTGTGGAGTCGACGTCGAAGGTGGTGATCTCGTACAGGTTCTTCACCGCGTCGCCGGCGAAGACCACCGGCTGGGGCGTCGACTCCACGGCATAGCCGACGTGCCCGGGCGTGTGTCCAGGCGTCGCCAGGACCGTCACTCCGGGCAGGATCTCGTCGCCGTCGGTCACCCGCCCCACGGCGTCGCCTCGGTCGTGCAGCTCGTCGATGTGCAGCCGCGACATGAACGGCGCGTCGCCCGGCAGTGACCGCGCCCAGGACAGCTCACGTTCGCCCATCCACACGCGTGCGTGCGGGAACATCATGATGTTGCTCACGTGGTCCCAGTGCGCGTGGGTGAGCAAGACATCGGTGACGTCCACAGGTTCCAGACCCTGACGGGCCAGGCCCGCACTCAACAACGGGATGTAGGCCGGTGGCCCGGTCTCGACGAGGACCACTCGCCCATGACCCAGCAGCAGGTACACACTGCTCCATCCGAACGCGCCGTGGGAGGCGGATTTACCCGGGAACCCGTCCACGATCGGAACGACGGAGTACGCCGACGCACCGGTCATGCTTGATCACCTCTCACGTCATCAGCCGCTCGGCGCGCGAGGTCGCCGGCGTCCTCGATCAGGCGCCGGTAGATCGCCTGGGCCTCATGGATGCCCGCGATCGAGCAGGACTCGTTCGCCGTGTGCGGCTCGCTCGGATCACCGGGACCGCAGATGTACACATGCGAACCGGGAACGCGGCGCAGCAGCGAGCCGTCGGTGAAGTACGGCACGCCCGCGGGCTCGGTGTCGGCTTCCCCGGTCACGCTGGCCACCGTCTGCCGCAGCTGCCGGCTCAGCGAGCTGATGGGATCGGTCCAGACGTAGGAGAGGTCGAGTAGCTCATCGAGCAGGACATCCGGTTGGTGGTCCTGGACGAACATCCGAATCTCGGAACCGTCCACCCCCGGGACGGTGCGGAAGTCCAGCTCGGCAGTCGCCAGGTCGGGCACGATGTTGGGCTGCACTCCCCCGGCGAACGTGCCGACGTTGACGGTCGCCTTTCCCAACTGCTCGTGCGCAGGGAAGTCGAAGCCTGCACAGACGCCTTGAATCACCCGCATCAGCTGCACGACCGCGTTCGTGCCCAGCTCCGGCTGTGAGCCGTGGGCCGCACGCCCCCGGCAGGTGAGCCGCAGCCATGTCGCTCCCTTGTGGCCGAACCGCAGCGCATTGCCGGTCGATTCACCGATGACGAACACCGAGGACTCTCCCAGCACGCCTCGGCCCACGACGTCATCTGCACCCTGGCACCCCAGCTCCTCGCCGATGGTCACCAGGAGCGTGAACGGTGGCCCGCCTTCCCCGGCAGCCTGACACGCGGCGACCACCATCGCGGCCAAGCCGCCCTTCATGTCGCTGGCACCGCGCCCGTAGATCCGATCGCCCACCACCGTGCCCGACAGCGGCGGATAGGTCCATTCGGCGGCGGTGAACGGCACCGTGTCCACGTGCGCGCTCAGCACCAGCCCACCGCCACCGCGCCACGTGGCCACCAGGTTCGTCCGGCCGGGCTCGGACTCGACCATCGTGACGTCGAGTCCGGCGTGCTGGAGCTGGCGGGCCAGCGGCCCCGTGCACCCGTCCTCCGCGCCGTTCGACGTGTCGATACCGATCAGCTCGGCGGTCAGCGCGATCGGGTCGTCAAGAGTGAACACCGCTCACCCTTCACCCGTTGACTCGCCAGCCGGACGATT
>JAJYTJ010000272.1 GCA_021793115.1 Actinomycetes bacterium
CGTCATGTGTGCGGACCGGTCAGGTCGTCGCGCGGCTGGCCCGACGCTTGTTGAACACGTCGAACGCCACGGCGGCCAGCAGCACGAGCCCCTTGATGAACTGCTGCCACTCGGTGCCCACGCCGAGGATCGTCATGCCGTTGTTCAGGCTCCCGATGATGAGGCCACCGATGATCGACCCGCCCACGGTCCCCACGCCGCCGGTGACGGCGGCGCCGCCGATGAACACGGCCGCGATCGCGTCCAGCTCGAACCCGTCTCCGGCGCTGGGGCCGGCGAGGTTGAGCTGGGCCGTGAACACGATGCCGGCGAGCGCCGCCAGCACACCCATGTTGACGAAGAGCATGAAGTTGATCCGTCGCGTGTTGACGCCGGACAGCTCCGCGGCCCGCAGGTTGCCGCCGATCGCGTAGACCCGACGCCCGAAGACGCTGTTCGACATCACGGCGGAGTAGACGACGACGAGCGCACCGAGGATGACCAGCACGATCGGCGTGCCCCGGTAGCTGGCGAGCAGCCACGCGATGACGAAGATGAGCGCGGCCATGAAGCCCGTCTTCAGCACGTACCAGAGCAGCGGCTCGAGCGTCAGGCCGTTCTTCGCGCGGCTGATCCGGGCGCGGACGCCCTGGCCGACGAGGGCGAGGATCGCCACCACCGCGAGGACCATCGTGAGGGGCTCGAGGTACGACGTGCCGCCGCCCAGGTCAGGCAGGAATCCTGCGCCGATCTGCCGGAACGCGTTCTCGAACGGGGAGATCTGGGTGTTGTTCAGCAGGATCTGCGCCAGTCCTCTGAAGAGGAGCATCCCGCCGAGCGTCACGATGAAGGCGGGGATCCTGAAATAGGCGATCCAGAATCCCTGCCATGCCCCGACCACGACGCCGGCGAGCAGGCAGAGGATGACGGTCAGCCACCAGGGCAGCCCCATCTTGTTGTTGAGCACACCGGCGAGGGCTCCCACCACCGCGACCACCGAGCCGACCGACAGGTCGATGTGGCCGGCGATGATGACCATGACCATGCCGATGGCCAGCACCAGGATGTAGCTGTTCTGGACGATGAGGTTCGACACGTTGCGGGGACTGAGCGTCACGCCATGGGTCAGCACCTGCATCAGCAGGACGATGACGATGAGCGCGATGAACAGGCCGACCTGCCGCAACTGGCCTGTCATGTACGACAGGCTCTTCTGCAGGGCGCCCGTCCTGGGCGCTGTTGCGCTCGAGGTGGCGCTCATACGTGGTCCTCTTCTCTCACTTGGGTCATGTACTGCATGAGGTATTCCGAGGTGGCCCGCTCGCGCGGGACGTCGGCGGTGATGACGCCTTCGGACAGGGTGTAGATCCGGTCGCAGATCCCGAGCAGCTCGGGCAGCTCGGAGGAGATCATGATGATTCCCTTGCCCTGGTCCGCGAGGGCGTTGATGATCGTGTAGATCTCGTACTTGGCGCCGACGTCGATCCCTCGCGTCGGCTCGTCGAGGATGAGCACGTCAGCATTGGTCTCCATCCACTTGGAGAGCACGACCTTCTGCTGGTTCCCGCCCGACAGCTGCCCGGTGAGCACCGACACCGACGGTGCCTTGATGTTCATGTCCGCGCGGTACTGCTCGGCCGCCACGTGCTCGCGGTTCTTGTCGACCCAACCCCGGTGCGACAGGTGCTCCAGGGATGCCGCGGAGATGTTCCGCGTGATGTCCTCGATGAGGTTGAGGCCGTACTGCTTGCGGTCTTCGGTGGCGTACGCGAGGCCGTTCTTGATGGCGCTACGCACGGTGCGCACGTCGATCGGGACGCCGCGCTTGTAGACGGTCCCGGAGATGTCCGTGCCCCAGCTGCGACCGAACACGCTCATGGCCAGCTCGGTGCGGCCGGCGCCCATCAGCCCGGCGATGCCGACGATCTCACCCGCGTGGACGGTGAGGTTCGCGTGGTTCACCACGACCCGTTCCCGGTCAAGCGGGTGGTGCACGGTCCAGTCCTCGATGCGGAGCAGCTCGACCCCGATCGTCGAGGTGTGCTCGGGGAACCGGTGCGTCATGTCCCGGCCGACCATGCCGCGGATGATCCGGTCCTCCGTCACCTGCTCGCTGCGCGCGTCCAGGGTCTCGATGGTGCAGCCGTCGCGGATGATCGTCACCGAGTCGGCGACCTTCTTGATCTCGTTCAGCTTGTGCGAGATCAGGATCGAGGTCACCCCCTCGGCCTTCAGGCCGAGGATCAGCTCGAGCAGGTGCGCGGCGTCGTCGTCGTTCAGCGCCGCGGTCGGCTCGTCGAGGATGAGCAGCTTGACCTTCTTGGACAGCGCCTTGGCGATCTCGACGAGCTGCTGCTTGCCCACTCCGATGTCGATCACCTTGGTGGACGGGTTGTCGTGCAGCCCGACCCGCTCGAGGTAGTCGGCCGCCTCCATCTCCGTCCGGTTCCAGTTGATCCAGCCGCCGGCGGCACGCTCGTTGCCGATGAAGATGTTCTCGGCGATCGTCAGGAACGGCGACAACGCCAGCTCCTGGTGGACGATGACGATCCCCGCGCGCTCCGAGTCGGAGATCGACCCGAACCGGCACTCCTCACCCTCGAAGATGATCGAGCCCTCGTACGTACCGTGCGGGTACACGCCGGACAGCACGTTCATCAGCGTCGACTTCCCGGCGCCGTTCTCGCCGCAGATCGCGTGCACCTCGCCGCGGGTGACGGTCAGGTTGACGTCCGACAACGCCTTGACACCCGGGAACTCCTTGGTGATCGACCGCATCTCGAGGATCACGTCCTCGGCCATTCGTCCTCCTTGGGGTGACGGGTGCCGGCAGGGGATCGAACCCCCTGCCGGCACCCATCCGGTTCAGGGAATCGCGCAGGACTACTTCAGGTCCGCCTGCGTGTAGTACCCGCTGTCGATCAGCACCTTCTGGTAGTTGTCCTTGGTGACGACCACCGGGGGCAGGAGGTAGGTCGGAACGATCTTCTTGCCGTTGTTGTAGCTGGTCGTGTCGTTGATCTGCGGGGTGCTGCCCTGCAGCAGGGCCTCGGTCATCGAGACCGCGACCTTCGCCAGGTTGCGCGTGTCCTTGAAGATCGTCGAGTACTGCGAGCCGGCGATGATCTGCTTCACGCTCGCGACCTCGGCGTCCTGGCCGGTGATGATGGGCCACGTCGGCGCGCCGACCTGGTACCCGCCCGCGGTGAGGGAGGCGATGATGCCGTCGGACAGCCCGTCGTACGGCGACAGGATGCCGTCGAGCTTGACGGAGCCGTTCGCGTAGCTCTTCGCGAGCAGGTCGTCCATGCGCTTCTTGGCGGTCGCCGGGTCCCAGCCCTGGATGGCGATCTGGCTGAAGCCGGTCTGTCCGCTGGTCACGACGAGGGTGCCGGCGTCGATCAGCGGCTTGAGGATGCTCATCGCGCCGTTGTAGAAGAACGTCGCGTTGTTGTCGTCCGGGCTGCCGGCGAAGAGCTCGACGTGCCAGGGGCCGGTCTTGCCCGTCTTGTTGCCGCTCGCGTCGAGGTAGCCGAGGCCGGTGAGCAGCGAGTTGGCCTGCATGACGCCGACCTTGAAGTT
>JAJYTJ010000066.1 GCA_021793115.1 Actinomycetes bacterium
CAGTCCACCGCCAGCCAGATCCTCAACTCCGACTCCGCGCCGGACGTCATGGAGTACAACAAGGGCAACGGCACCGCCGGCACGCTCGCGACGCAGGGCCTGCTCAGCAACCTCGACTCCGCCTACCAGACGTACGGCTGGGCGAACAAGATCGCCCCGAGCCTGCTCACCACGTCCAAGTACTCCGACAAGGGGATCATGGGCAGCGGGAACTACTACGGCGTCACGAACTACGGCGAGTACGTGGAGTTCTACTACAACAAGACGATGTTCCAGAAGTACGGCCTCACGGTGCCGACCACCCTGGCGCAGCTCGAGCAGGACATGCAGGTCTTCGTCGACCACGGGATCACCCCGCTGGCCGAGGCCGCGCAGGAGTACCCGCTGGGCCAGCTCTGGTACCAGCTCGCGCTGTCCAAGGCGGACCGTGACTGGGTGAACGCGTACCAGACGTACACCTCGAAGGTGGACTGGACCGGGCCCGAGCTGAGCTACGCCACCCAGACCCTCAAAGACTGGGAGAACAAGGGCTTCATCTCCAAGGACGCGGCCGGCATGAAGGCGCAGGACGCGGGCAACGCGTTCGAGGCCGGCACCGCCCCGATCTTCTACTCGGGCTCCTGGTGGTACGGCACGTTCGAGCAGCAGATCAACAAGTTCGACTGGGGCACCTTCCTGTTCCCGCAGTCGACGATGGCGCCGGGTTCCTCGGGCAACATCTGGGTGGTGCCGACGAAGGCGAAGGAGAAGGACCTCGCCTACAAGTTCATCGACATCACGCTGCAGAAGGCCCAGCAGGACCTCATGGGCAACAAGGGTGGCATCCCGGTCGCGGCCGACACCAGCGCGATCACGGACCCGAAGAACAAGGAGCTCATCCAGAACTTCGCCACCCTGACGGCTCGCGACGGCATCGGGTTCTACCCGGACTGGCCCACCGCGACCTTCTACACGCAGCTCAACGCCGGGCTGCAGGAGCTGCTGAACGGCACCAAGACACCCGACCAGGTGAACCAGGAGCTGGGCAGCGAGTACCAGGCCGGCGTCAACCAGATCGTCCAGCAGCCCTAGCACCACGCTCGGCGGGTGCGCAGCGGTCCGGCTGCGCACCCGCCGAGCCTGCACGGAAGGAGCCGAGACGGTGTCGTCTCTCCCAGCCCGGCCCGGCAGGTCACCCCTCGCCCGGCGCGGCGGCTACTGGTTCTACCTGCTCCCCGGCGCCGTCCTGGCGGCCGTCGTCATCGTCGTGCCGATCGTGTGGAACGTCTACCTCAGCTTCACGTACTACCGGGGCGTGCTGCCGCCGCGCTGGATCGGCCTCTACAACTGGTCGCACCTGATGCGGGACGCCGAGTTCTGGACGTCGTTCCGGAACAGCATCTTCATGATCATCTCGATGGTCGTCGTGCCGACGCTCCTCGGGCTGGTCCTGGCCGCGCTGCTGTTCGACCTCGTCGGCAAGAAGTTCGGCGGCAAGGTCTCCAGCTTCCTGCGGGCGACGTACTACCTGCCGCAGATCCTGCCCATCGCGGTCGCGTCGATCCTCATCGGCTGGATGCTGCGTCCCACAGACGGCGCGCTGAACACGATCCTGCGGTCGATCGGGCTCGGCTCGTGGGCGCACGACTGGCTCGGCAGCCCCGACACGGCGCTCGTCTCCGTGATGGCGATCATGGTGTGGGTCCAGCTGGGCTACCCCGTCGTGGTGTTCATGGCGGCGCTGGGCCGGGTCGACCCCGAGCTCTACGAGGCCGCCGAGCTCGACGGCGCCAACTGGTTCCGCCGGTTCCGGGCCATCACGGTGTCGATCATCCGGCCGGAGATCTTCGTCGTGACCCTGACCTGCACCATCGCCGCGCTCAAGGTCTTCGCCCCGGTCTACGCGCTCACCAGCGGCGGCCCGGGCACCGCGACCATGGTGCCCAGCTACTACTCGTGGACCGAGTTCTTCCGGGCCCAGCAGGTGGGCTACGGGGCGGCGATCTCCACGGCGCTGACCGTGGTCATCGTCATGGTGTCCATCGCGTTCATCGTCGTGCAGAACCGCCTCGAGCGAGCGGAGGAGGCCCGATGAGCGCCGTCACCGAGCAGCGCACCACGACCCGGGCGCTGCCCGCCCGCAGGGGACGCACGACGGACCGGCACGCGCGCCGCGGCGTGGCGGACTGGGTGACGCTGGCGCTCGCGGTACTCGTCGGGATCGCCGTCGTGGCACCGCTGATCCTCATCCTGCTGAACTCGTTCAAGTCGCCGGACGACTACGCGGCCAACGGTCCGCTGTCGCTGCCCACGCACGTGTACCTGCACGGCATCGTCACGTTCTGGGACAAGGTCGACTTCCTGCAGAAGCTGGGGAACAGCGTCGTCATCTGCGGCCTGGTCGCGGTCTTCGGGGTGCTGTTCTCGGTGCTCAACGCGTACGCGCTCGGCGTCGGCAAGGTGCGCGGCCGGATCCCGTTGCTGATGATGTTCCTGCTGGCCAACATGGTGCCCCAGGAGGCGCTGCTCTACCCGCTGTACTACATGGCGAAAGCGGTGGGGCTGTACGACTCCATCTGGGCCGTGATCATCATCTTCACCGTCATCCAGTGCGCGTTCGGCACGTACCTGCTGTCCAGCGTGTTCGCGGTGTTCCCCAAGGAGCTGCTGGAGGCGGCGGCGATCGACGGCGCGGGACGGTGGCGCACGTTGTGGCGGGTGCTGGTCCCGATGTCGCGACCGACGTTGTCGGTGCTGCTGGTGTTCTTCTTCATCTGGACCTGGAACGAGTTCCTCATCCCGCTGACCTTCCTCGTCAGCAACTCTCACCAGACCGTCCCGATCGCCATCGCCAGCCTGCAGGGCGACCGGATCATGGACATCACCACGACGAGCGCGTCGGCGCTTCTCGGGCTCATTCCCACGCTGCTCTTCTTCCTCTTCTTCCAGCGCACGCTGACCCGCGGTATCACTGCCGGCGCGATCAAGTAGACGCGTCCTCGAAAGGTTCCTCCATGCGATTCACCGACGGTTTCTGGCAGCTGCGCGCGGGCGTGGAGGCGCTGTACGCCGAGGAGGCCTACGACCTCGACGCCGTGGACGGCGAGCTGCGGGTGACCGCGCCCACCAAGGTCATCGCCCGGCGCGGCGACGTGCTCAACCGGCCGACGCTCACGGTGACCGTCTCCTCCCCGCTGCCCGGCGTCGCGCGCATCCGGGTGGAGCACTTCCACGGTGCCGCGGAGCCGTTGCGCTTCGTCGCGAACGAGGGCGACCGGGCGGGAATGGTCACGGTCGACGAGGCCGGCAACGCCACGCTGCACACCGGTGACCTCACGGTCGAGGTGCGCCGCGGGGCGCCGTGGAGCATGACGTTCCGTTCCGCCGGGCGCGAGCTGACGCGGAGCGGCCACCGGTCGCTCGCCTTCATGCGGGCTCCCGAGGGTCGGTTCCTGAACGCCCAGCTGGACCTCGGCGTCGGCGAGCTGGTCTACGGCTTGGGGGAGCGCTTCGGCCCGCTGGTCAGGAACGGGCAGAGCGTCGAGATCTGGAACGCCGACGGCGGCACGTCCAGCGAGCAGGCCTACAAGAACGTGCCGTTCTTCCTCAGCAACCGGGGCTACGGGGTGCTCGTCAACGACACCGGCCGGGTCTCGTTCGAGGTCGGCAGCGAGGCGGTGGAGCGCGTCCAGTTCTCGGTGCCCGGCGAGAGCCTGGAGTACTTCGTCGTCGACGGGCCGACACCTGCCGCGGTGCTGGAGCGCTACACCGAGCTCGTCGGCCGCCCGGCCCGGGTGCCGGCGTGGTCGTACGGGCTGTGGCTGACCACCAGCTTCACGACGAGCTACGACGAGGCGACCGTGAGCTCGTTCATCGACGGCATGGCCGAGCGCCGGCTGCCGATGTCCGTGTTCCACTTCGACTGCTTCTGGATGCGCGAGTTCCAGTGGTGCGACTTCGACTGGGACCCGCGAACGTTCCCGGACCCCGAGGGGATGCTCGAGCGGCTCCACGACCGTGGGCTGCGCGTGAGCGTGTGGATCAACCCGTACATCGGCCAGCGGTCCAGGCTCTTCGCGGAGGGCGCGGCGCTCGGTTACCTGCTGCATCGCCCCGACGGCTCGGTGTGGCAGTCGGACCTGTGGCAGGCCGGCATGGGGCTCGTCGACTTCACCGACCCGGACGCGACGCGCTGGTACCAGGACCGGCTGCGGACGCTGCTGGACCAGGGGGTGGACTGCTTCAAGACCGACTTCGGCGAGCGCATCCCCACCGACGTCGTCTACCACGACGGCTCGGACCCCGAGCGGATGCACAACCTGTACACCCAGCTCTACAACGCCGCGGTGCACGAGGTGCTGGTGGCGGCCCGTGGCGAGGGCGAGGCCGTGCTGTTCGCCCGCTCGGCCACCGCCGGCGGCCAGCAGTACCCCGTCCACTGGGGCGGCGACTCGACGTCGACCTTCGCGTCCATGGCCGAGACGCTGCGCGGCGGCCTCTCGCTCGCCCTCAGCGGTTTCGGCTTCTGGAGCCACGACATCGGCGGGTTCGAGGGCATGCCCGACCCGGCCGTGTTCAAGCGCTGGGTCGCGTTCGGCCTGCTGTCGAGCCACTCCCGGCTGCACGGCAGCGACTCGTACCGGGTGCCGTGGCTGTTCGACGTCGACCCGGCGACGGGTGAGACGCTGACCGGCCCGCAGAGCGCCGTCGACGTGACGCGCCGCTTCACCGAGCTCAAGCTCGCGCTCATGCCGTACCTGTACGCCGCCGGCCTCGAAGCGTCGCGGCGCGGTCTGCCGGTGATGCGTCCGATGGTCCTCGAGTTCCCGGACGACCCCGCCGTGGCGTACCTCGACCGCCAGTACATGCTCGGCCACGACCTGCTCGTGGCGCCGGTCTTCTCGTCCGACGGGGCGGTGGAGCTCTACCTGCCGGCCGGGACCTGGACGAGCTGGTGGACCGGTGAGGTGGTGCAGGGCGGCCGATGGCTGCGCGAGACGCACGGCTTCGACACGGTGCCCCTCTACGTCCGGCCCGGCGCGGTGGTGCCTGTCGGCGCGGTCGTCGGCCGCCCGGACCACCCCTACCTCGAGGGCCTGACGCTCCGGGTGTTCGCCGGAGCCGAGGAGGGTTCGCAGCGCGTGGTGCGCGTCACGGAGCCGGACGGGCGCAGCGCGAGCTTCACGGTCACGTGGACGGCCGCGGGCGCCGCGGTGACCAGCGACTCGCCGGCACCGTTCGCCGTCGACGACCGGAGCCGGTAGCCGGGCGCCGGGCTCGCCGGTCCGGCACGCCACCGGCCGGTCAGGCGGCAGCTTCCTCGACGCAGACGTGCAGCGCACCGGGCTGCACCGAGATCCGGGCGCGCACGACGAGGCCGAAGCTGTCGCCGTCGAGCTCGATGCCGTGCGCGGTCCCGAACCGGACCTCGAACTGCCGCCCCTGGGCGTAGGCGAGCGTGCGCTGGTCTGGTGTCAGCCGGACCATGCTGCGACCCAGCCGAGAGCGGTGCGCGATCCCTTGGAGCGTCAGCCGGGTGCCGATCCGGGCCCAGTCGAAGCGGCCCTTGGGCCGGAGCATGACGACGTCGAGCAGGCCGTCGTCGACGACGGCCGACGGGATGAGCAGCATGTTGCCGGTGAGCGTGCCGCAGTTGCCGACGATCACCGTGTGAGCGCGCACCGTGCGGGTGTGCCCGTCGTCGATGCGGTAGTCGAGGTGGAACAGGCGGTTCGCGACGATCGAGCGTGCGATCGGCGAGACGTAGGCGAACCAGCCGAGCCGCCGCTTGGCCTGCGCGCTGGCGTGCTCGGCCATCTCGGCGTCCAGCCCGATCCCCGCCATGACGAGGAACACCTGCCGGCTGCGGCGCCCGGAGTCGTCCTCCAGCTCCGCCCGTGCGACGTCGACCAGCCGCGTCGTGCCGTCGAAGGCGATCCGCAGGCTGCGTTCCACGTCGTTGAGCGGCAGCCCGAGGTTGCGTGCCAGCAGGTTGCCGGTGCCGGTCGGCAGCAGCGCGATCGGCGTGCCTCCGTCGCCCACCACCTCGGCCACCACCCGCACCGTGCCGTCACCGCCGGCGACGACCACCACGGCCGGCCCGTGCCGCAGCGCCTCCTGCGCCGCACCGCGCCCGGCGTCGTCGGCGCTCGTCTCGTACCACCGCGACGGGCCCCAGTCGTGGAGCTGCTCCTGCTCCGCGACGGCGCGCCGCAGCCGGTCGAGCGGGATCTTGACCGGGTTGTAGACGACCGCGGCATGGCTGGCCTGCACGTCCCGAGCCTAGGTGGCGACGAGCGGCGGGGCCTGTCCACCGTCCGGCGGGGCCACCGACCGCGATCACCAGCCCAGCTCGCCGTCGTCCTCCTGGAAGGTGCCGGTCGGTCCGTCGGGCCCGATGCTCGCCAGCCGTGCCACCACGCGCGCGCTCTGCGCCGCCGGCCGGCCCGGGTGTCGGCCGGGATCTCCGCCGCCGAGCTCGGTCGCGGTGATGCCGGGCTCCACCGCGTTGACCTTGATCGTCGGATAGGCGTTCGCGTACTGCACCGTGAGCATCGAGACCGCCGCCTTGCTGGCGCCGTAGGCGATCGAGACGTAGTGCGACGCCGGGCGGGACGGTTCGTGCGTCGCCCAGAACGAGCCGAGCGCGCTGGACACGTTGACGACGACCGGGTGCGGCGACGCGAGCAGCAGCGGCAGCGCAGCCCCGGTCACCCGCACGATGCCGACCGCGTTGGTGTCGAAGACCTCGAGCACGCTGGGGCCGTCGAGCGCCTCCCCACCGTCCGCCGTACGCCGCGCGATGCCGGCGTTGTTGACGAGGACGTCGAGGCCCGTGCCGGAGGCGGCGATCGTGGCGACCGCGGCGGCGACGGAGCGGTCGTCCGTGACGTCGAGCCGCACGAGGCGTGCGCCGAGCTCGTCGGCCGTGGCACGGCCGCGTGCTTCGTCGCGGGCGCCGATCCAGACGGTGTGACCGGCCTGGACGAGGAGGCGGGCGGCTTCCTTGCCGAGGCCCTTGTTGGCTCCGGTGATGAGTGTTGTGGTCATGGCGTCCATGCTCGGGCCGGTGCCGGCGGGCAGGCAGTCGTCTGCTGTTCGTAGGAGTGGCAGGGCCAGGACGCCACGCCGCTCGAGGCGCAGACTCGGACCGTGGAGGGATGGGAGTTCGGCCTGGCCGTGCGGCGGTGGCGGGAGGCCGTCGCGCCGGGGCTCGTCGGCCTGCCGGTCGGTGGCCGTCGCCGGGCGCCGGGCCTGCGGCGCGAGGAGCTGGCCGGCCTGGCGGGCATCTCGGTCGACTACCTGACGCGGCTCGAGCAGGGGCGCGCCACGTCGCCCTCCGGCCAGGTGGTCGAGGCGCTCGCCCGCGCGCTGCGGCTGTCGGACGCCGAGCGCGGCCGGCTGTTCCAGCTGGCCGGCCTGCTCGCCCCGGGGCCGGGGACGGTTCCGACGAGGATCACGGCGAGCGTGCAGCGGCTGCTCGACCGCTTCGCGGGCATCCCGGTCGTCGTCTACGACGCCGCGTGGAACCTCGTCGTGGCCAACGCGCCGTACGACGCGCTCATGGGTGAGACGTCGGCGCTGCGGGGCCACGAGCGCAACGGCGTCTGGCGCAACCTCGTCGGGCCCGCCTCGCGCGCGGTGCAGACGCGCGAGGAGCACGACGAGCAGGTGGTCGGCCTCGTCGCGGACCTGCGGATGACGGCGGCGCGTTACCCGGCGGACGCCCGGCTGCGGCGGCTCGTCGCCGACCTGCGGGCCGTGAGCCCGAGGTTCGGCGCGCTCTGGGACACGCCGACCACGCTGGCGCCGGGCGAGGCGTCGCGGCACAAGGTGGTCCGGCACCCGGCGGTCGGGCCGATCGTGGTCGACTGCGACACGCTCGTGGTGGCGGGCGACGACCTGCGGATCATGGTCTACACGGCCGAGCCCGGCAGCGACGACGCGGAGCGGCTGGCGCTCGCGATCGTGCTCGGCACCCAGTCCCTGGTGGGGTAGCCCGACGGCGTCGTGGAGCGCCAGATACGCTCGCCAGGGACGGGAGGGAGCGGGCATGGACGCGCACGTCGTGGTGCTCGGCAGCGCCAACCTCGACATGACGCTGTCGGTGGAGCGGGTGCCGGCCGCGGGAGAGACCGTGCTGACACCGAGCGCGCCCGTGCGTGCCGCCGGTGGCAAGGGGCTCAACCAGGCGGTCGCCGCCGCGCGGACCGGGACCGTCCCGGTGACCTTCGTCGGTGCGGTGGGTGACGACGGAGACGGGCGCTACCTGGCCGAGCGGCTCACGGCCGCCGGGGTGCACCCGATGCTGCGTGTCGACCCCTCACGAGCCACGGGCTTGGCGCTGGTGCTGCTCGAGCGCGACGGCGAGAACCGGATCGTCGTGGCGTCCGGGGCGAACCTCGCGCTCGACGACATCACGGCCGTCGAGGCCCGCGAGCTCGGCGCGGCGGACGTGGTGCTCATGCCGGCCGAGACGCCGGTGACGGGTCTGGTGGAGTCGGCGCGGGCGGCCCGCGCCGGCGGCGCGCTCGTCGTGCTCAACGCGGCGCCGGTCCCGGCGCGGATCGTCGACCTCGTCCCGTTCGTGGACGTGCTGGTCGTCAACGAGACCGAGGCGCTGGCCGTCCTGGACCTGCTGCGGCACGATGAGCAGCCACCGCCCGGCGGGAGCGGCATCGCCGCGGAGCCACCGCTCGCCGCGGTCGCCGCCGACCTGACCCGCTGGTTCGGTGTCGTGGTCGTCACGCTCGGCGGCCGCGGGGTGACCTGGGCGCGCGCGGGCGAACCGGCCCGGTACACACCTGCGCTCGAGGTCCCGGTGGCGGACACCACCGGCGCCGGCGACACGTTCTGCGGCTGCCTGGCGGCCGCCCTGGCCGCCGGTGCGGACACGTCCGGCGCCATCGCCCGGGGCGTGGCCGCCGCGGCGCTCGCGGTGCAGCGCCTGGGCGCCTCGTCGTCGGTGCCGAGGCGTGCCGAGGTCGACGCCCTGCTCGCCGCGCACCGCTGACCGAGCACGCCGTGGCGGCGGACGGTCAGTGCGACGGGACCGCGGCGCCGGACAACGCCGGCACGAGCCGTTCGGCGTCCATGGGCGTCCAGCGCGACGCGGGCGCCAGCGTCCGGCGCCGCCGGCGCCCGCGCAACGCGAGCCCCAGCAGCACCACGGGGTAGAGCAGGTAGCCGGCACGGCTCGTCGGCAGCACGAGCATCGCGGCGGTGAGCGCCATCGCGAGGAACGCCGCAGTGCCTGTCAGGGTGCGCGGCGGGCGCCGGACCAGGGCGGCGAGCAGCGCTATGACGACGAGCAGCAGCAGCGCGTAGCCCACGAGCTTCGCGGTCGGCCCGCCGTGGGACAGCAGCACGCCCGGCGTGGGCGAGTCGGCGTTGGACACGAACGTGCTGCTCGCCATCGGGAAGCCCGCGGCCTGGGCGAACATCGCCTTCGCGGTCGGCCCGAGGAGCACGGGAAGCACCACGCCGACGACCACGGCCGTCGCGTTGGCCGCGAACCTGCCCGCGTGCCGCCAGCCCCACCGTGCCACGACGAACGCGCCGATGACGGCCACCGCGGGCCAGGCGGAGGCCTTCAGCGCGCAGGCCACACCCAGTGCCAGGCCCGCCTGGGACATCCGACCCCGGGCGGCGAGGGCGATCGACAGGCACAGCAGCCCGACCACGGGCAGGTCGTGCCCCGCGACGGAGGCGTGCAGCGCGAGGAAGGGTGTCGCCAGCAGGGCCAACAGCACGGGCTCGGTGCCGCGGGAGCGGCGGGCGAGCCGGTCGGCGGCGATGAAGCAGGCGCCGAAGACGAGCAGGAACCACCACCGCGGATCGCCCAGGCCGTCGTGGGGCAGCAGCAGGCGAGGCAGACCGAACAGCGACATCAGGGGCAGGTACGGGTTGACGTCGTACGTGGTGGTGGGCTGCGCGAGGTACGGCGAGCCGGTGTCGACGAGCAGCCGTGCCGAGCGCTCGACGACGCCCACCTCGGGCTGGGAGATGCCGGCGACGACGAGGACCACCGTAGGCAGCAGCACCGAGCCGGCGGCGGCGAGCCGGATGCCGACGATCGGACGGCGGGTGCGCAACGTGGCCACCCCGGCCACGAGGTAGCCGGCGGTCGCCAGGAGACCCCAGACGCGGTGCGGGGTCTGGTTGGTCACCACGGCCAAGCCCAGGGCGATCAGGGCGCTCGCTGCGCAGGCGGCCGCGACGCCCAGGTGGGCGGGAGTGCGGTCGAGCCATCCGGCGACGACGCGCCGTGCGGCCTCGAACCAGCGCCGGTACGGCACTGGATGCCCCCTTCGTCATACCGGTAGGACCGGAGTCGACGGTACCGCCAACCGTGCGCCCGAACGGTCGGTCAGCGCGGAATCTCCACACGGCGTCGCCCGTGCCGGTCCAGGTTCGGGCCGCATCGTCGCCGGTCGAGATCCGGTGCCGTCGGTGAGCGGAGGTCAGGTGCCCGTGGGGCCGGATCGGTGGCGCAGCCGCCGCACGGCCACGACCACGACGGCGACTGCTGACGCGGCGGCGAGAACGCGAACGACCATGATGCTTCCGCCTCCCGGTGAGCCGCCCGGTGCGTGCGCTGTTGCGCCAACTCTGTCTGCCACGGGGGGTGGTGCGGGTCACCCGTGCGGACACGGTCGTCGAGCGCGTCCGCAGCACCGGGCCCGGCGTCGGGCCGCTCACGGGGAGCCACGGCGTGCGCTCCGCCCGCAGGTGCGGCCGATCGTCGGCCCGGCGCGGTGCCCCGCTCAGGGCTGGATGCCGGCGCGCACGGCGTAGGAGACCAGCTGGGCGCGGTCCTTGGCGTGGACTTTCATCATGGCGCGGTTGGCGTGCGTCTTGACGGTGAAGGGGGACAGGAACATCTGCTGGGCGATGTGGGCGTTGTCCAGGCCGGAGACGATCGCGACCACGACGTCGCGCTCGCGGGGCGTCAGCGCTGCGAAGCGTGTGACCATCTCCGGGTCGGCGGGAGCGACCTGCTCGCCGGCGACATGTCCGATGAGAGCGGCGGCCGCCGTGGCGGACAGCGCCCCGCCACCGGCGGCGACCTCGCTGATGCCGGCGACCAGCTCGGCGGGTCCGATGCCTTTGGACAGGAACCCGTTGGCTCCGGCGCGGAGCGCGGCGAGCACGTTCTCGTCCTGGTCGAAGGTCGTCAGCACGACGATCTTCAGTGCTTCGGGGCCGTGGGTGCGGCGCAGCCGACGGGTCGCCTCGACCCCGTCGATGCCGGGCATGCGGATGTCCATGAGGACCACGTCGGCGTCGACCTGCTCGAGCAGCTGCAGTGCGGCCAGGCCGTCGGCGGCTTCGCCGACGACCTGCATGCCGGCCTGCGCCGCGAGGATCGTGCGCAGGCCGAGGCGGATCATCTCCTGGTCGTCGACGAGCACCACACGGATCACGGGGTTCCTCCTCGGTCGATGGGCAGCTGCGCCCAGAGCCAGAACAGGGTGTCGTCGGCGTTCGTGTCGATCCAGCCGCCCACCGAGGTGGCGCGCTCCCGCATGCCGACCAGGCCGTACCCGCTGGGAGAGTCGCCGGTTGGAGACTCGGCCGGCTTGCGCACGTTGACGACCTCGATCCGCACGGTCTGCTCGTCGACGTCGATCGTGAGCGAGACGGCGCCGGTGCCGTGCTTGTGGGCGTTCGTCAGTGCTTCTTGCACGATCCGGTAGGCGGCCGCCGACACGGCTGGAGACAGTGGGACCGCCGGTCGGTCCACCGTGGCCTCGACGTCGAGGCCGGCGGTGCGAGCTGCGATGACCAGGTCGTCGATGTGGTCGTAGCCGGCCGCCGGCGCGGTCGAGTCCTGGCCGGGTCCGGTGCGCAGCACGTGCAGCAGCTGTTGGGTGCCGGCCAGCACCGCCTGCAGCCCGTGCCGGGCGGCGGTCAGGTCGGCGCGCGCAGCGTCCGCATCGTCGGGCAGGTGCACTTCGAGCGTGCCCAGGTGCAGGGAGACCAGGGCCACCTCGTGGCCGACGATGTCGTGCAGGTCGCGGGCGATGCGGACCCGTTCCTGGGCGACTCGTCCGCTGGCCTCGGCCTCCCGGGTCACCGACGCCTGGCGCGCGCGTTCCTCCAGCGACTGCCAGTAGAGCCGATGCCCGCGGACTGCGCTGCCGGCGCCCGCGGCGGCCACGGCGGCGATCCCGGCGATCGATGCGGTGGGCTGTCGCGGACTGAATGCTCCGGTGGCCAAGGTCACCGCGGCGACGTTGCAGACCCCGACGATCAGACCCGTCGGCAGCCCGGGCAGCACCCGCACGGTGAGCCAGAACGTGGCGAAGACGGCCAGGTTCCACGTCGCGATGGGGTCCCACTGCAGCAGGGCCGAGACCAGCGGTGCTGCGGCGATCAGCACGAGGCCGGGCCACGGATGCCACCAGGCCAGCACGATCCCGCCGGCCGCCACGGCGAGGGCCAGGTAGGCGCCCGGCACCCACCCGTGCACGGCGCCGGTGGCGAGCTGGTTCGAGACCGGGCCGCGCGCCGCCGTGACCGCGTCGACGATCGCGATCAGGGCGAGCAGGACCAGGACCACGTTCTCGACCAGGCGCGGACGGCGGAGCACGACGGGAGCGCGCGGCGGTCGGGCTGCCACCGGGGACGTCACCGGTCGATCCTGACACCGGGCATTGGTGGCCGACCCACCGTATGACGGCGAGTCGGCCCCGTCCCGGACCGGGGCCGGACCGGACCGGGCGCTGCCGTCTCGGGGTGCACCTTCTGACGCCGTCAGCCCAAGAGGTGTGCGGCCTGTTCGCACGCCTCGTACACGACGTCGTACTGGTGGTCGATCAGCGGGGTGGCGGCCGCGGTCCGACGGGCGCGGACCCGTCCGAAGGTCAGGTAGCCGGCCAGCCAGGCCAGCAGCCCGATCGCACCGAGCGGGATCGACAGCCCCCAGTCGTCGTGGCCGCCGGAGATGGCGAACACCGAGCCGGCGAGGAACGCGCAGCCGACGATGCCGACCGCCATCGAGGTCGCGAACGCCGACGTGGTCTTGGTCTTCTCCAACCGGGCGATCTCGGCCAGCGCATGCTCGGCCTTGCGCTGCAGCTCGACGACCTGCGGCCGGTTCCTCAGGTGCCGGGGCCGCTTGAGCTTGAGGGTGACGAATGCGGTGCTGGGCAGCGCCGGGCCGTATCCCTCGATGGACCAGCCGAAGCCGGCGTAGGTGTCGCGGTACAGCGGCTCCAGGTCCCGCTCGGCACGGATGCTGGCGTACTCGTAGGTCACCGGTGTGGCTGCCGCCGGTGTCAGCGCCTCGGTCATGGTGTCTCCCGTTCGTCGGGCCCGATGCCGGTCGGCGTCGGCCGGCTGCTCGGAGGAGTTCGCCGGACTCCCGGCGAACACCTCCAGACTGTCGACGCAGCCCGGCGTGCACGTCGTCTGCACGCAGCCACCTCGTCTACTGCGATCGCAGCAGAAGGGCACGCCGCCATGTCGGTCGGCTCAGTCGGATCCCGGCTGGGCCGGACGCCCTCCGCGTCCGGCCCAGCCAGCTGACCCGCTCGCCGCCGGCAGGCGTGCGCGTCCGGCGGAGCGTGCATCGCCTACTCCGTGCTGTCGCCGGCCGGCACGAGGGCCGCGTCCGTGTCCATGAGGGCATCCGGGCTCGTCGCATCGCGCTCGGGCGCTCCTTCGATGGACAGGTGCGGGGTGATCCGGTCGGCCCACCGGGGGTAGGCCCAGACCCGGGGGCCGATGAGCCGCAGCAGGGCGGGCACGAGGACCAGGCGCGTGACGAACGCGTCGGCAAGCACCGCCAGGGCCAGGCCGACGCCCATGCCGGCGACGATCCGCTGGCCGGCGAACCCGAAGGCGCCGAAGACGAAGAGCATGATCGTGGCGGCGGTGGCGATGACGGGCAGCGTCTCGCGCAGGCCGACGCGCACCGCTCGGCGGTTGTCGTGGGTGCGGGTCCATTCCTCGTGCATCCGGGAGACGAGGAACACCTGGTAGTCCATCGACAGCCCGAAGAGGATCCCCACAAGGATCACCGGGATGATCCACATGATCGGCGCGGCGGACCCGGCGCCCAGCAGGGCGCTTCCCCAGCCGAACTGGAACACCGCCACCACGATGCCCATGCCGACGGCGATCGTCAGCAGGTTGGACAGCGCACCGACCAGCGGGACCAGGAACGATCGGAACGCGACCGCCAGCAGCACGAACCCGAGTGCCGCGATCAGCCCCAGGTACAGCGGCAGCTTGCTCATCAGGGCATCGGCGAGGTCGATGTTCGAGGCGGTCTCCCCGCCGACGTACACCTGCAGGGCCGTGCCGCCCTTCGCCTGCGGGATCACCCGGTCACGCAACGCGTGGACCAGATCCTGGGTCTGCGCAGCCTGGGCGCTGCTGGCCGGGGTGACCGCGGCGATCGTGATCTGCTGACCGGACCGAGGCGGCGCCGACTGCACCGCGGCCACGTCCGGCACCGACGGCAGCTGCGCGACGAGGTGGGCGAACGCGGCGGCGGAGGCACGGTCGGGCGTCTGCGCGACCAGGACCAGGGTGGCGTCGACGCCAGCGCCGAAGGCGGGCGTCATCATCTCGTAGTAGTCCCGGCCGGCCGAGCCCTTCGGGTCCGCCGAGGAGTCGGCGTTGCCGACCCGCAGGCTCAGCGCCGGTACGGCCAC
Organism: Actinomycetes bacterium; assembly: GCA_021793115.1. The sequence continues at coordinate 14,646 of JAJYTJ010000066.1, forward strand.
GGTGACCAGGACGGCCAGACCGGCCAGCGCCATCGGCACGGGCCGCTTCATGAGGAACGTCGACCAGTGGGCGGCGCGTGAGGTCCGCGGCGTGGCCGGCACCCTGTCGCCCGAGGCCAGCGTGGCCCGCTGCGTGGGGGACAGCACCTTGTGACCGAGCAGCCCCAGCAAGGCAGGCAGCAGGGTGATCGCGGTCAGCACGGTGAACAGCACCGCGACCGCCGCAGCCAGTGCCATCGCGGTCAGCATCGACAGCTGCACCATGACCATCCCGGCCAGCGCGACGATCACCGTCAGGCCGGCGAACACGACCGCCCGGCCCGAGGTGTCCAGCGCCCGGGCGGTCGCCTCCTTGACGGACGAACCCGCGATCAGGCCCTTGCGGTAGCGGTTGACGATGAACAGTGCGTAGTCGATGCCGACACCCAGCCCGATCATCGAGGCCATCGTGATCGACTCTTCAGGAAGGTTCATGACGTTCGTCGCCAGCAGCACCGTCAGCAGCGACGCCCCTACCCCGACCAGACCCGTCAGGATCGGCAGCGCCGCCGCCCACCAGGACCGGAGTACCAGGAACACGATGACCAACGCCAGGATGATGCCGAAGCCCTCGGTGCCCGGCGACGGCTTGGGCGACTGGGTGAATGCCTGCCCGCCCAGCGCCACGTCGACGCTCGGGGTGTCGGCCTGCACGGCTAGCGCGCGGATGTGCTGAAGGTCGGCCTGGTCACTGACGCCCACCGTCGCGAACGCCGTGCCGACCTTCTCGTTGAGCTGAGCGGCGCCGGCAGCGGTGTAGGGGCTGACGACCCGCAGCACGCCCGGGGTGGCGGCGATCTGGTCGAGCATCGCCGTGATGCCGGACCGCACGGCAGGGTCATCGACGCTCGCGCCGGTCGTGTGCCAGGCGATCGTGCCGCTGGTGGCCTTGCTGCTGCCCGGCTGCGCCTGGGCCTGGGCCAGCAGGGCGTAGGCGGTGCCGGACTCGCTGGGCGGCAGCGCGGTGCTCGAGCTGAACGCCGAGCCCGCGCTGACGACGCCGGCGGCCAGACCGACCAGGAGAACGATCCAGGCGATCAGCACGCCGCGCCGGTGCCCGAAGCACCAGGTGGCCAGTCGAGACATGACGGGGGCCTTTCGACGACCGAGGGGATGACCACCTCAGCGTCGGCTCACCACGCGGTCCCGGTCGTCACCCCCACGCAGGCTCCGCGCTACCGCATGTGCAGTAGACGACCCACCGCAGACGGACGAGGTAACGCCGCGTCGACGACGTGGGCGCTCGGAGCTACAGACCCATGCGAACAACCAGCAGCTCGGCCAGCGGCAGCACCTGCTGTCCAGCCGCCGTTTGGGCGCACCCGTCCCGACCCGGTACCATCGTCGACGGTCCACTGGTGGGCCACGCGCCCGTAGCTCAATGGATAGAGCATCTGACTACGGATCAGAAGGTTGGGGGTTCGAGTCCCTTCGGGCGCACAGACCGGACGCCCCGTTCCCTGACCAGCGCAGCGGCGGGGCGTCCGCTGTTCCCGGATCCGGTCGAGCCGTCTAGCGGCCAGGAGTGATCGCACCCCGTTGCGGCGCTGATCTCGCGAGAGATGCGGACCACCACGTCACGCGGCTGAACGTTGTCCCGCTCCCACGTTCGCCGTGACTCGACGGGTTGCGGTGGCGTCCCTGATCGTGGTGCAGCGCTGGGGCAGTGGCGTCCCCGGTGCTCGTCGGCGTACTGGCGGCGGCCGGATCAGGGTCGATGCGTCGGGAGTCGGGGGCCGGTTACCGTAGCCCGGTGACCGAGATCCAGGCCCCCGCCGCGACGGGCGTCATCACCCCTGACCACACCGTCGCCGCCTTCACCCGCGAGTTCCTCCGGGAGCTCAACTTCGGGCAGGGGGTGCCCCTCGAGCGATCCACCGTCAACGACCGGTACCTGGCCCTGTCGCGCGCCGTGCGGCACTACCTCATGAGCCGTTGGATCGAGACCTTGACCCGGCAGCGCACGCTGCAGTCCAAGTCCGTGTGCTACCTGTCCGCCGAGTACCTGCTGGGCAAGCAGCTCGGCAACGCGCTGCTCGCCACGGATCTCACCGAGATCGCCGAGGAGTCGCTGCGCAACCTCGGCGTCGACCTCGACGAGCTGCGGACGCAGGAGGTCGAGCCCGGCCTGGGCAACGGTGGCCTCGGCCGGCTGGCGGCGTGCTTCGTCGACTCGTTGGCGACGATGAACGTGCCGACCATCGGCTACGGCATCCGCTACGAGTACGGCATCTTCCGGCAGGCCTTCGTCGACGGCTGGCAGGTGGAGCATCCGGACACGTGGCTCGCGCTCGGCGCGCCGTGGGAGTTCCCGCACCCGGAGAAGTCGGTGACCGTCGGCTTCGGCGGCCACACCGAGCAGTACGTGGACGACGACGGGACGCAGCGCATGCGCTGGCTGCCGGCCTGGAACGTCCAGGGCATCCCGTACAACTACATGGTCCCCGGCTACCGCAACGGCCGTGTGAACACGCTGCGGCTGTGGAGCGCCGAGGCGACCAAGGCCTTCGACCTGCAGATCTTCAACGCCGGCGACTACGCCGAGGCGGCCCGGGCGCAGACGTTCGCGGAGAACATCTCCAAGGTGCTGTACCCGGAGGACTCCACGCCGCAGGGCAAGGAGCTGCGGCTGCAGCAGCAGTACTTCTTCGTCGCCTGCTCCATCGCGGACTTCGTCGGCGAGGTCCTGCCGGAGGGGTTCGACCTGCACCGGCTCGCCGAGCGCATCGTGTTCCAGCTCAACGACACCCACCCCGTGATCGGCGTCCCCGAGCTGATGCGGGTGCTCATCGACGAGAAGGGCTTCGGCTGGGACGAGGCCTGGGAGGTCACGAAGGGCTGCTTCGCCTACACGTGCCACACCCTGCTCCCCGAGGCGCTCGAGGTGTGGCCGGTGGAGCTGCTGGGCCGGCTGCTGCCGCGTCACCTCGAGATCATCTACCGCATCAACGACGAGTTCCTCGACGAGGTGCGCAGCCGCTACCCCGGCGACGCCGAGCGGGTGCGCCGGATGTCGATCATCAGTGAAGGCGCTCAGCGCACGGTGCGGATGGCGCACCTGGCGACGGTCGCGGCGATCAAGGTCAACGGCGTCGCGGAGCTGCACAGCCAGCTGCTGCGCGACAAGGTGCTCAACGACTTCGCAGGGATGTGGCCGGACCGGTTCACCAACGTCACCAACGGGGTCACGCCGCGGCGGTTCGTCCGGCTGGCGAACCCGCCGCTGTCCGAGCTCATCACCGAAGCGATCGGCGACGGCTGGCTCACGGACCTCGACCGCCTCGCCGAGCTGGAGCCGCTGGCCGACGACGCCGCCTTCCGGGAACGGTTCGCCGCCGTCAAGGCCAGCAACAAGGAGTGGCTCAAGCACAACCTCGAGACGCGCGACGGGCTGACGCTGCGCACGGACGCGATGATCGACGTCATGGTCAAGCGGCTGCACGAGTACAAGCGGCAGTCGCTCAAGCTGCTGCACATCGTCACGCTGTACGACGAGATCATCAGCGGCCGTCTCGACCCCACCACCATGCAGCCGCGCGTCTTCGTCTTCGGCGCGAAGGCGGCGCCGGGCTACGCGATGGCCAAGCAGGTGATCGGCCTCATCAACGCCGTGGCGCGCGTCATCGACGCCGACCCGCGGGTCAAGGGCGCGCTGTCGGTGCTGTTCCCGCCCAACTACGACGTGACGCTGGGCCAGCGGCTGTTCCCGGCCGCGGACCTCTCGGAGCAGATCTCGCTGGCCGGCAAGGAGGCCTCCGGCACCGGCAACATGAAGCTGGCGCTCAACGGCGCGCTGACCATCGGCACGGACGACGGCGCCAACGTCGAGATCCGCAAGCTCGTCGGTGACGAGAACTTCTTCCTCTTCGGCATGACCGAGCCCGAGGTGGAGGCGCTCGTGGCGAAGGGGTACCAGCCTTCGTCGTACTACGAGTCCGACGAGCGGCTGCGCGGCGCGATCGACCTCATCGCCTCCGGGGCGTTCGCGGGCGGCGACCGCCGCGTCTTCGAGCCGGTGGTCAACGACCTGCTGTACGAGGACCGGTTCCTGGCCCTGGCGGACTACGCGAGCTACCTGGACGCCCAGGCCCGGGTGGACGCGGCCTACCAGGACAAGGACGCGTGGACGCGGTCGGCGATCCTCAACGTCGCGCGGTGCGGGTACTTCTCGTCGGACCGGGCGATCCGGGACTACATCGACCGCATCTGGCACACCCCGCCCGTCCCGGTGATGTAGGCGGATGGCGGTCGACCTCGACGAGCTGCGGCGGCTGCGCCGCGCGCGTGACCGGATGGACCGGGACTACGCCGAGCCGCTCGACGTCGCGGCGCTCGCCCGGACCGCGCTGATGTCTCCGGCGCACTTCGCCCGCCGGTTCCGCGACGTGTACTCCGAGACGCCGTACTCCTACCTGATGACACGACGCATCGAGCGGGCCGCGGCGCTGCTGCGCCGCGGCGACGTCTCGGTCACGGACGCCTGCTTCACCGTCGGCTGCTCCAGCCTCGGCTCGTTCTCCGCGCGGTTCACACAGATCCTCGGCGAGACGCCGAGCGCCTACCGTGCGCGCGACCACGCGCAGCTGGTGCCGGTCCCGGACTGCCAGGCGATGGTCCTGACGCGGCCGCGCCGGACCGCGGCGAAGAGAGCAGTTTCGAAGAAGCCGGCCGACGAGCCCGTCCTTAGCGTGGTGCCATGACCACAACCCTCAGCCACGTGCAGATCCTCGTCGACGACCCCGACGCCGCCCTCGCGTTCTACCGCGACGCGCTCGGCCTGTCGGTGACGTTCGAGGTCGCCAACGGCGGCTTCCGCTGGATCACCCTCGGCTCC